>DAOWGG010000035.1 GCA_030637565.1 Candidatus Peregrinibacteria bacterium
AATTGTTTTAGATGATGGGCTTAATGTAGTGAACAAATGTTTACCCGTCAAACAATTTCTATATTTTAACAATGACCATTCGTTTTTTATTCAAGACTATCTTACCCTAAAAAACTACTTACCTTAAGTGGTAATCATTCCCACCCTCAATTCTTAATATAAATACTACCTTTAAAAAGAAAAATATTTTTGAATTGTGCACTAACTAGTTTCTATCCACAATACCCTACCCCCTACTCAAATCAATCCACTCCTTAACCTTCTCCGGAATATCCATCAACGGAGCTTCTTCGATAGTAATATTCTCCGGCAACGCTTCCAAAAACAACTTCCCGTATTGCTTAGTAAGCACGCGATTATCCAACACAACCATAGCGCCAAAATCTTTTTTACTACGAATGAGACGGCCAAAGCCTTGGCGGAATTTAAGGACGGCGCGAGGGACGGAGTATTCCATAAAGCCGTTGTTGAACATCTGACCGCGAGCTTTACAGATGGGATCGGAAGGGACATCGAACGGGAGTTTGTGGATGACGAGGGTCGTGAGGGCGTCGCCTTTAATATCGACCCCTTCCCAAAAACTCGCGGTTCCAAATAACACAGAATGTTCCGGGTCGTTCATGTAAGCTTTCATAATCTTATTGCGTCCACCGCTGATTCGCTGAGCAAGGAGTTTGATTCCTGCACTTTTAAGCGATTCCATTAGGTCGAGATAGAGCGTTTCGATCATGCGATAAGAAGTGAAAAGCGTCATCATACTTCCACCGACACTGCGAATGAGATTCGCGAAGAAAGGAGCGAGTTGCTGAACACTTTTTAAAGAAGTGATGGGTAAAACGTCATCGGGAACCAAAACATAAGCCTGAGATTCAAAGTTGAAAGGACTGTCGATGATCAATTCTTCAAATTTTTCATCCAAATTCAGCATCTTTCGAACGTAGTCAAAAGGATGTTGTTCGGGAGCGTCAAAACTTTTATCGGCCAGTTTTACCCCGAGCGTCGCGGACGTAAGAATGATGGATTTCTTTTGATCATACAGCTTCTTTTTTAGATCTAAACCAGGTAATGCAGGCGCAAGATTAACAGTAACAACTCCCTGAAGATCGGAGGTCATCCAGCGGATGTAATCGCTGACTTGAGAATCGGAAAAGAAATGATTGAGAGCGATGATTTGTTCTTGGAGGATTTCGGATTCCTGAAGAATTTCCATGACAGATTCCCCTTGTTCAGAGGCTTCATCACCACTGAGCATCCAGATATCGACGAAGTCTTTGAGTTTACCGAGCCAGACCTTTAAACGTCGCATGGCTTCTTCCCCAGATACGGTTAGGTTCAACCATTCTTCGGAACCAAGTGTGGTTTGATCGACAAGAAGGTGCTCTATATAGGTAGACTCCTGAACGTTGCGATTCACGAAGAGGGCGATCACGGTGAACAAGTTATCGATGACATCTTCAAGGCCAGACATACTATCGGTCACCTCACCAATGCGATCCATCGCCATATCGCTGGCGAAGAGCGTAACGCCGTAGCGTTTCTGAATTTCGGACAAATGCCCTCGAATCACCTTAAGGGGTAAACTAAAGTTCTCTTGTTTTAAGGACATTCCAAAAGCATCGGTCGCGGCCGTTTCAAAGTTATGAGCCTCATCCACCACCAAATATTGGTAATCGGGGAGCAGACTTCCTTCACTTTCAATATCGGCACACAAAAGCGCATGATTCACCACAATAACGTCCGCGTCTTCAGCGGCTTTACGAGCTTTATGCAAATAACAATCGCCATAAGGTTTACACTTTTGCGGACTGCAGTATTTTTTATCGGAACACAGTTCAAAATCCCACACCATACGATCCCCTCGCGTTAAATGAATCTCTCCACTATTACCGGTTTTACTGGTGGCCTGCCACACTAAGATTTTAACGAGCAAAACCATTTCCTCTTCGGTGTATTGTTGGCGTTCTTTAAATTTAGCCAATCGACGCAGGCAAAGGTAATGACTTCGACCCTTTAAAAGCGCCGCGCGAAACCCAGGATTCTGAGTGCCGTGTTTGTAGATTTCCTGAAGCAGTGGAATGTCTTTTTCATAAAGCTGTTCCTGCAAATTAATGGTGTTGGTGGAAATAACCACTTTGGATTTATTCCGAATGGAAGTACTCACGGCCGGAATCAAATAAGCCAGTGACTTCCCAACCCCCGTCGGCGCCTCGCAAATTAAGTGATACCCCTCGTCAAAAGCACTCATTACACTCCGAGACATCTCCGATTGTTGCTGGCGTGGCTCATAATCTTCCCAAAATTTCTGAAGTACTCCGCCTTCCTCTAAAATCTCATCCACCTCCAAAGCTTTCCGCACGCCACCAAATTCCATCATCTGAGCATCCGCCTTACTCACAGTTCGCCCCGGATCAGGCGTTCCTTTCACGTCTTCAAATACAACTCCCCCATCCCAATCGGAACGTTTTAGATGGGTTTGAATGGATTGAACGGTTTTGGTGGGAAGTTCATCGATCTTTTTACACAAATGCTGAAACAAGCTCAGGGTTGCTTCCACATCTCCCATCGCCCGATGCCGATTCACATGTTTAATCTCAAGATCATCCGATAAAGATTCCAAACTATAACTGGTCGCTTCAGGGAGAATCACTTGTGCCAATGGAATCGTATCGATAAGACCCAAAACATTCATATCCACTCCTTTTTCCTTCAAAAAACCCGCATCGAATTTAATGTTGTGAGCGATCATATAAGCCCCATCGAGCATTTCACCAATCCGATCAAACACCTCATTCTTATCTTTCCCATCCTTCTCAATGTCAGCATCGGTAATACTGGTGATGATGGTGATGATTTTAGGAAGCTTATAGCTGACTTTGATCAAATTCTCATAACGATCCACCTCTTTTCCATCTTCATACCGAATCATCGCGACTTCGATAATATCGTCACGTTTCGCATCCACACCGCTGGTTTCCAAGTCGAGAACGACGTAGGGCTTGTTGAACAAAGGATTCAGATTATAAATTCAGCCCACCTATTGTAGCTTAATTCTGCTTAATCCTTAATCCCTAATTCTTAATCCCCAAATTGTCATTCCCGCCCCTCCTTCTTTGTCATTCCCGCGTAGGCGGGAATCTATTTTGTAATTTCGACTTTTTTTGTCATCCCAGACTTGATCCGGGATCCACCTGAGTGTTCACAGCCACACCTTTACCCACCCTGGATCCTGAAATAAATTCAGGATGACAAGTGGAGAGTCAGAAATGACAAAAAATTATTAATCAGTGTAATCCGTGGTTCAGACACCCTTGAGATACCCCTTAAGAATATTCGCCGACTTCTTCAACTTCGCCATTTCAGGCTTGGTTAAATCGAGTTTCCAAACACTTTCCACTCCACGACGCCCCAAAACTGCGGGCACTCCAATACAGATTCCTTTAATTCCATAAGCACTACCTGGCTCTGTTGAAACAGGGATCACTGATTTACGATCGTGAAGAACCGCTTCGACCAATTCCGTCACCACCACACCGATTCCATAATACGTCGCGTGTTTTCGTTGGATGATTTCGTACGCCGCTCGCATGGTTTTTAATTCCAATTTTTTCATCTGATTGGCGGTGAGAAGTTTTTTCATCGGACGACCAGAAACGTTGGCGATGCTCCACGGCACAAATTCGCTATCGCCATGTTCACCCATCACGTATCCATGAACGTTGTGTAAATTCACACCCAACTTTTCACTGATCATGTAACGAAGACGAGAAGTATCGAGTGACGTTCCAGAACCGAAGATTTGCCCTGCAGGAAGATTCATATGCTTACGAGCAATAACCGTCATAATATCCACAGGATTAGAAACAATGATCACCACGGTATCGGAACGGAGTTTTCCCATCTGCTTAACAATTCCTTTCATAATCTTGGCGTTCTTTTTCACCAAATCCAAACGAGTCTCACCTGGTTTCTGCGCCACACCCGCCGTGATCACAATCACATCCACATTTCGGCAATCGGTTAAATGCCCTCCGCGTACATTACCCGTTTCTGTTCCAATCAAACCATCAGATAAGTCCATCACCTCTCCTGCCTCACGCTCTTCATCCACATCCACCATAATCAGTTCCGCCGCCAAACCTTTAATCATCGCCGCATAAGCAAAAGAAGACCCAACCATTCCGGTTCCAACCACCGCAATACGCGTTTTTCGAAGTTCGTTTTTCATATTTTTGTATTAATTTTCAAATTCAGTTTAACTTGCAACCAACCGTTTGTCATCCTGAACTTGATTCAGGATCCAGGGTGGGAAAAGGTGTGACT
>DAOWGG010000157.1 GCA_030637565.1 Candidatus Peregrinibacteria bacterium
GTCTGGAAAGGGTATTTTAGCAATCGATGAAAGTCATGGAACGTGCCAGAAACGATTTGATGCTCTTGGTGTAGAATGCACCGAAGAAACTCGTCGTGATTATCGCGGTATGCTTGTTAGCGCTCCTGTAGGTGAATCCGTAGCCGGTATGATTTTGTTTGATGAAACACTTCGTCAAAAAACAAATGATGGCACTCCTTTTCCTGAAGTTCTTTCTGATGCGGGGATTCTTCCTGGAATTAAGGTTGATAAAGGGGCTAAGGATTTAGCCTTGAATGAAGGGGAGAAAGTAACCGAGGGACTCGATGGTTTACGTGAACGCTTAACTGAATACGCTGAACTGGGAGCTAAATTTGCAAAGTGGCGATCGGTTATTACTATTGGTGAGAATATGCCAAGCAAGGCTTGTTATATGGCTAACGCGCACGGGCTTGCTCGTTACGCAGCGCTTTGCCAAGAAGCTGGTTTGGTACCCATGGTGGAACCAGAAATTCTGATCGATGGTGATCACAGCTTAGAACGATGTTACGAAGTTTGTGCCGAAGCGTGGCAAACTCTTTTCGCTCAATTAAAGGAGCAGGGTGTTGCTTTGGAAGGATGTATTTTAAAAACAAGCATGGTTATTGCGGGCAAGGATGGTGCTAACCCAACCGACCCTCAAACTGTTGCTGAACAGACTGTTAAATGCCTAAAGGAAAATGTGCCAGCAGAACTCGCCGGTGTTGTGTTCCTTTCTGGTGGGTTGAGCGATTTAGATTCAACACGATATTTGGACTTAATGAATAAATTGCCAGAAGATAAACCATGGCCACTTAGCTTTAGTTATGGTCGTGCGATTCAGCGACCTGCTTTGGACACGTGGGCTAAAAATTCAGAGGACAAAGCCACTGCTCAACAAGCCTTAGCTCATCGAGCTAAAATGAATGGCTTAGCGACCAAGGGTGAATGGAATGAAGAGGCTGAGGCTTAGTTCAACATTTAACACTTAACCCTCCTTATTATGTTAAAAGTCGGTCTTAATGGATATGGTCGTATCGGTCGTATCGTTCATCGCCTACTGCTCAACCATCCAGAGATGGAAGTGGTTGCGATCAATGCCCGTAGTGAGGACGCTAAAATGCGTGCTCATCTCTTAAAATACGATTCTGTTCACGGAAAAATTGATAACGACATTCAAACCAACGGCGATGACAATAGGATTCTTATTGATGGGAAAGAAGTGCGATGCATTGCCACCAAAGATGCTCGTGACGTGCCGTGGAAAGATCATGGAGTGGATTTGGTTTTAGAGTGTACTGGTAAAGCTAAAACTTACGATATTGCCTCACGCCATCTAGTGGGTGGTGCTAAAAAGGTTTTGGTTTCTGCTCCCATGAAAGACGACACACCTACTTTTGTTTTAGGTGTGAATGAAAAAGGATTAAAGCCTGAGCATCATGTGATTTCTAATGCCAGCTGTACGACCAATTGTATCGCTCCGCCAATTAAACTGATTCATGAAAAATGGGGGATCGAGAGCGCTTCGGTTTCTTCAATTCACTCTTTTACCCATTCACAGAACCTTTTGGATAATTCCAATCGGGATTTAAGGCGAGCAAGAGCAGCGACTATGTCTATTATCCCAACCACGACTGGTGCTGTAAAAGCGACTGCTAAGATCATCCCTGAGCTAAAAGGTAAATTGGATGGAATGGCCTACCGTGTACCCATTGCGACTAGTTCCGTTTGTGACGTGGTTCTTCAACTTGAAAACAAGGTGACCAAAGACGAATTCAATGAATTCTTCCGTGGAATTGCGAAAGACGGTTATTACGATCCGATTATTGATTTTTGTGATGACCCATTGGTTTCTATTGATTTTAAAACCAATCCTCATTCGAGCATTCTGGATACTGGATTAACCCAGATGATCGGCGATCGGACGATTAAAATGCTCCTTTGGTACGATAACGAATGGGGATATGCGAACCGACTGGTCGATATGATGGAACTTCTTTCTAAAAATATTTAAACCTTACTTAAAATGCTCAAATTATTAGATTCTCACTTACACAACAACGGTTCCAAAGATCGACTTCGACATTTAATCATGTATATCGCTCGTGCGGCTAAATACATCAATCATGAACTGCAAATGGGTGATATGGGTGCGGCGGGTTCTCAGAATCAATTCGGAGAAGAGCAATTGGCTCTCGACGTACTAGCCGATAAGATTATTATGCAGAATTTGGACGTCTGTCGTTTGGTTTGCAATATTATTTCAGAAGAACAGGACGCGGAAGTAAAATGTGACTGTAAGCGAAATAAAGAAGTTTATTCTGTGGCTTATGATCCATTGGATGGCTCTTCTTTAGTGGAGACTAATTTGTCGATTGGATCTATTTTTGCCATTTATGAAGGGGAGGGGTTTATTGGACGAACGGGGCGTGAAATGGTGGCTGCTGTGAATGTTGTTTATGGCCCACGGACGACTCTTCTTTATACAATGGGAAAAGGAACACACGAATTCACACTGAACGATGTGGGAGAGTTCACGCTTACTCAGGAGAATCTTCAACTTAAAGATGTGGCTAGAAATTTTGCACCGGGGAATTTGCGAGCGGCCAACATTAACGATAAATATCGCAAGCTCTTGAATTACTGGATGGACGAAGAATATACCCTTCGCTACTCTGGTGGAATGGCAGCAGATATCAATCACATTCTTAAAAAAGGGCAAGGTATTTTCACTTATCCACCTAATCCACCTAAGTATCCTGATGGTAAATTACGACTGCTTTTTGAATGCAATCCATTCAGCTTTTTGGTGGAACAAGCAGGGGGAAGTTCCAGCAATGGAGAAATTGACATTTTGGATATGAAAGTTGAAGACTGGCACCAGCGAACTCCAATTTATATTGGGAGCAAAAAAGCGGTGGAAAAGGTAATAGAGATGATGAAGTAGAAAATTAATTTTAAGAGTGGGGGAGTTATATTTTATTAATTTCTTTTAAACGAATAAATTATTTCTGACCCACTTCTAATTCCTGATTAAGTGAATTTTTTGGCCAAGTAAAAATAAAAGTAGCCCCTTTTCCTATTTCTGATTCTACTTTTATTTTGCCGCCTTGTCTTTCGACAATATCTTTTGTTGTTGTTAGCCCAAGCCCAGTACTGTCCTCTTGTTTTGAGCCTAGGGTTTGAAATGATTCAAAAATCTTATCGTGATACTCCGAAGGAATACCGATTCCATTGTCCTGAACAAAAAAAGTATAAAAGCGATCAGTTTCTTCCTTAGACTTGATTTCGATTAAAACTCTTTGCCCATTTTCCCCACTGTATTTAATGGCATTGGTTATCAAATTGGCGAACACGCTTCTAGTTTGGATTGCATTTGCAAGGACAATTGGCAAATTACCTACTTTAATTTTGATATTTTCAGGTATTTTTAAAGAATTTATGATTTCTGCGATGATCTGATTTAAATTTACCTCCTCAATTGTTTCATCTACTTCTGCGGACATCGCATGTTCCAGAAGCTTTCCAATTAATGCCCTCTCTTGCCTAGCTTGCCTACTTAATAATTGCATAGTTTTCTCAACATTTTCTAAAGCAGCGCTTAGCCTATCTTGTCTATCACTAATTTCAGATTTAAAAATTTTAAGATTCCCCCTTAACCCCTTTAGGGATTCATGCTGGTTCTTTACTAATCCAATGCTTTGAAGGAGTTCATCTGTAGTACTTTTTAGTCCACTTAAATATCCTTTGATTCCACCAAAATCATGTTCAATAAACTCAACAATAGTTTCAATATTACCCAATGGACTCCTCAAATCGTGGGCGGCGGTGGTAGCGAATTTAACCAATTTTTCTTTTGCTCTTACCTTTTGAGTAATGTCTTTTTTTACCGCAACGTAACCAATCGCTTCTCCGCTTGGGCCATTAACTGGCCCGATTACTGCTTCTTCATGGTAAAGTTCTCCATTTTTTTTCCTATTGATAAATACCCCATTCCAAGTTTGCCCGTTTCGAATAACTCTCCACATTTCCTGGTAAAATTCGTGTGAATGTTTGCCTGATTTAAGTATTCTTGCATTTTGTCCAATTGCCTCTTCTGCTGTGTAACCAGTAATCCTTTCAAAATCTGGATTTACCTGGACTATTCTCCCTTCTAAGTCAGAATAAACCACACAAACCCCATGAAGTTTTTCAATAGCACTTGTATTGAATTCAGATATTTGTGAATCTAGTGCATTTTCTGTTTTTCTTCTTTCTGAAGCTTCAAGTGCTGTCTCTGCTGTCGAAATGGAAATAGGTGTTTCTTTTGGGGGCATTTGTCTTAAGTTAGAATTTTGGTCTATTTTTTAACATTTTTTTAATATCTAGTCAATGTTTCCGCTTCTATTGTCCTTGTAATAATCCCTGTCGACGAGGTACAATGGCGACTGTATTTTTTAAAGTTTAAAAATTATGTTTTGGGTTGATGAAATTGTAGATCAGATTATCGAAACTTATCCTGGAAAGGAGGAGTTTGTAGTGCGAGATGAAAAAACGCTTTCGGGCCCTGTTCATGTGGGGTCACTTCGAGGAGTGGTGATTCACGGAATTATTGCGCAAGTACTGAACGAACGCGGAAAGAAAGGACGCTTTGTGTTTGAGTTCAACGACTTTGACCCAATGGACGGTATGCCAAGTGAATTGGAAGGTAAAGGTTTTGATGAACATATGGGAAAGCCTTTGTACACTGTGCCTTCACCGGATGGAAAGGCGGAAAATTTTGCGGAATACTACGGAGATGTTTTTTATAATGTGATTAAGGAGATTGGTTTTGATCCAGAAATTCCTCGGGCTAAAAAGGCTTATCTGAGTGGAAAAATGAATGATTGGATTAAGATTGGTTTGACCAAAAATAATGAAATTCGAGAGATTTATAAACGGATATCCGGTTCTGAGAAACCCGAACACTGGTCGCCCGTTTCAATTGTTTGCGAACAATGCGGGAAGATTGGAAGCACTGATGTGATTAGCTTTGATGGAGAAAAAGTGAAGTATGTGTGTAAAAAATATAAAGTGAAATGGGCGGTTGGCTGTGAACATGAAGGGGAAGTTTCCCCTTTCGACGGCAATGCTAAATTGACCTGGAAGGTGGAATGGCCTGCCAAATGGGATGTGTATGATGTGACGATTGAAGGAAGTGGGAAAGATCACAATGCTGCGGGTGGATCTCATGATATTGGGGAAGCCATTTGCGGTGAAATCAGCAAAACGGATGTTCCTTTTAACGTTCCCTATGAATTCTTTTTGATCGGTGGGAAAAAGATGAGTGCCAGTAAAGGGGTTGGGCAATCCGTGCGAGATATTGCGGACTTGATACCCCCTGAAATGTTACGATTTTTGATGCTTCAGAAGAAGCCGAATCAACCGATTGAATTTGACCCTGAAGGGGATACGATTCCACGATTATTTGATACTCATGACCGAGCGGCACAATTGTATTTTTCTGATGAAGAAAAAGACACCATGCAAACGGACTTGGCACGACTTTATGAATTGAGCCAGACGACGGGAGAGTCACCAAAAGGTCGATTCTTACCACGATTCGGACAATTGGTATTTATTATTCAGATCCCTCGATTGGATGTGAACGAGGCAGTGGAAAAAATGAAAGGTTTTGCATTAACCGATGAAGACAAAAAGGAGTTGGAACTGCGTGTAGAATACGCCCGTAAATGGATTGAAAGTTACGCACCCGATAAATATCGCTACCAACTACAAGAAACGCTCCCAGAGGCCGCTAAAGAGCTTACTGACATACAGAAAAACTTTGCCACATCCCTTGCTGAACAATTGGGAGGTTTGGATGCCTGGGAAGGAGAAAAAATTCATGGTCACATTCATGAATTGGTAAAAGAGAATGAAGATTTCACACCGAAAGAATGTTTTGCGGCGATCTACAAACTTTTCCTTGGCAAAGACTTTGGCCCACAAGCGGGCTGGTTTTTAAGTGCTTTGGATAAGGAATTTGTGATTGAGCGACTAAGGGAGGTTTAATCCGCCAACGCACTGGTATCCCCCAATTTCTGACCTAGCTCTTGCGCCTTGAGAACTCGTCGCATGATTTTACCAGAACGGGTTTTTGGGAGTTTGGTAACAAAGTCGATTTCATCTGTGACCGCGATCGGTCCGAGCATTTTACGGATTTGTTTTTTGAGCTTTTTGATCAGCTTATCATTTCCCTTTACACCTTTTTTGAGGATGACGAACGCTTTTGCGGATTCACCTTTGATAGGATGGGGTTTGCCGATAACGGCTGCTTCGGCGGCATCGGGATGAGAGACGATTGCGCTTTCGATTTCTGCGTTTCCGATTCGATGACCTGCGATGGAAAGAACGTCATCCGAGCGACCTTGGATCCAGAAGTAACCGTCTTTATCTTTGTGAGCGAGATCACCCGTAAGATAGTAGCCAGGGATCTCCTTCCAATAGGTTTTGATAAATCGTTTTGGATTATTAAAAATGGTTCGAATCATGGATGGCCATGGGCTTTTGATGACGAGGTATCCCCCTTCTCCCACTTTGACTGGTTGACCTTTTTTATCGACCACATCGGCCTCGATTCCTGGGAATGGAAGGGTGGCAGAACCCGCTTTGAGAGGCATGGATGGGAGCGGAGTGATCATGAACATTCCTGTTTCCGTTTGCCACCAAGTATCCATGATAGGGAGCTTCTTTTTACCGACCACACGATGATACCAACGCCATGCTTCGGGATTGATTGGTTCGCCAACGGAGCCGAGCAAGCGGAGTGAAGATAGGTCGTGTTTAGTAACCCACTCGTCGCCGAATCGCATCAGCGCACGGATTAAGGTTGGCGCAGTGTAAAAGATGGTTACTTTGTGTTTTTGAACCAATTTCCACAGACGATCTGGCTTTGGGTAATTGGGAGCTCCTTCAAACATAACCGTGGTGACCCCTGCCATGAGTGGACCGTAGATGATGTAGCTGTGACCCGTGATCCAGCCCGGATCAGCGGAACACCAATAAATATCGTCTTCTTTTAAATCCATCACCCATTTAAGCGTTCGATTGACGCCAACTTGGTATCCTCCGTGGACGTGCACCACCCCTTTTGGTTTGCTGGTGGTTCCGGAGGTGTACAGGACGAAGAGTGGATCTTCCGCATCCATCATTTCTGTGTTGCAGTCTTCGGATTGGCCTTTTTGTAATTCATGAAACCAAATATCACGTGTTTTATTTTGCTTTTTGGTCGATTTTTCACGCTTCACAATCACCATTTTTTTGATGGACTTCGCCCCCTTCACTGCCTCTGCACAGAGAGAATACATATCGATGGTTTTACCAGAGCGATAACCGACATCGGATGTGATAAGAAGCTTCGCTTCGGCGTCGTCGATTCGGTCTCGAAGCGCGTGGGCGGAAAAACCTGCATATACAACAGAGTGCATCGCACCGATTTTTGCACAAGCCAGCATGGAGATGGCGATTTCAGGAGTGTTTTGTAAATAAATGGCGACTCGATCTCCTTTTTTTACCCCTAAACCTCGTAATCCGTTGGCCATTTTGCAAACTTCGATATCGAGCTCTTTGTAGGTTATTTTTCTGCTTTCACCACTGTCACTTTCCCAAATAATGGCGACTTTATTTTCAGTGGGAGTTCCCATATGGCGATCAAGTGCGTTGAGAACTACGTTGGTTTTCCCTCCTAAAAACCACTGGTGAAAATGCTTCTTTTTTTCCGCATGGGTTACTTTCCATTTCCGATACCACTTCAGGTCGCAAGCGGCTTCTTCCCAAAATCTCATGGGGTTTTCCGTCGCGTATTCATGGGCGGTTTTCCAATGCTTAACGGTGGCCTCATTCTTTGCTTTTTTAGAGGGCTTATACCATTTTTTTTCATTCATCAAAACCACCGTTGTTTCGCGATCAACGGGCTTTTTAGATGCGTTTTTTGGCATTTTAGGGGGGTTAATGTGTGTTTTTATTTCTTTTTCATTATAAAACACTGAGAACAAAAGACAATACCATCCAATTATGTATGTGTTTTTAGAGGCGTACCCCTTGCTTTATTTGTTCAAATTTGTTATAATAGTAAGATTTCTTGCCACAGGTGAACACCTAAGGCGACTAA
>DAOWGG010000060.1 GCA_030637565.1 Candidatus Peregrinibacteria bacterium
CTAATTTATCTTTAAATTCTGGATGGTATTTAAGTATTTTTTTAGCCATTTTATCTGTCATTTCATTAATTTTTTCGGCAGCATACCTTGTTCGCCCAATAAGCAAAAAAATAAAAGTTAGAAATTCGATATGTGCAGTGGAAAGTTCAGAAAATGGTTTTTCGTTTATCATTAAGTGCTGCATCATTTGAGCCATTACCCCCTCTTGATTGCTAAATATTTTTTCTAACTCTGAACCTTTTCCATAAAAATAATCAGAGCTTGCTTGGTTTTTAATTGTACCCGATTTTATATATTGCTCCTTCTCTATGTTCCATATTCCAATAGTTTTTTGATCTTGGCTGTTTGAAAAAAATCTCAAATAAAATTGTGGAACATAATGTTGATTTTTATTGGCGGGCATAATAATTACTTGTTATTTATGCTAAAATCATAGCAAAAAATTATTTATTAAATAAATGAAATGAAGAAGCATAATTTTACATTAAGACTTGTGTCACCTGGAGATACTTCAAATCATTCAGCTAAGGTCGTTTTTATTAGTGGTATCGATAAAGACAATTATGAATTCGATGAATTTACTGGCAATACAAGAGAAGAGGATATGTCAAAAGCTACAAAAGCAATTCAAGAATGGCTTTCACAGCAAGGGGAGTGATTTTTTAAATGCTTGCTATCAGAAAATAAAGTTGACTCCCCCCATATATATAGGTAAAATGTCTACGCTTTCTGATTCAAATCTTCCCCTGGCAGGGGGAAAATACGGTCAGAGAGATTAAATATTATTAACTTATCTGCTAAATTTTTACGTATGTTTAAAATTATTGATGACACATTAACGATGGAAGACCTATTAGGTCAGGCGGAGGCATTTGAAAAGCCTCAGCTGGGAACCGTTGTGAGTGGCGAAGTGATTAGCCTTAAAAAGAATCACGTAGTGGTCGACCTTAATGGGGTGGCTGTTGGTATTATATCGGGTGCGGAAACGCATGACAGTGCGGGGACAATGAATGACTTGAACGTTGGAGACGAGGTTCAGGCGGTTGTTGTGGAGGATGAGAACGATGCGGGAATGGTGGTACTTTCGCTTAAAAAGGCTTCTCAGGCCAATGCATGGGATCGCTTTGAAAAAGCTTACAAAGATGGTGAGGCTTCTGAGGTTGTGGTTAATGAGGCGAATAAAGGAGGACTTCTATTGGATATCGATGGAATCAAAGGATTTATTCCTGTTTCTCAATTGGCTCCTGTTCACTATCCACGTGTGGACGGTGCGGATGCGAGTCAGATTTTGACTCGTTTGAAGAAGTTGGTTGGTCAGAAGTTTATTGTGAAGGTTATTAATATCGACCGTTCTACTGGAAAGATGATTCTTTCTGAGAAAGCGGCGATTGCGGATAACTCTAAGGAAATGCTTAAAGATCTTAATATTGGTGATACCGTTACCGGTAGCGTGAGTGGTGTGGTTAAATTTGGTGTGTTCGTTACGTTTAACGGATTGGAAGGTTTGGTGCATATTTCCGAGATTGCTTGGGGACATGTTTCTAACCCTCATCAATACGCTAAATTGGGTGATCCTGTTGATGTTCAGATCATTGGAATTGAGAAGGATAAACTTTCTTTGAGTATGAAACGATTGATGCCTGATCCATGGGAAGAAATTGCTAATAAATACCCAATCGGACAGCACGTTAAAGGAACGGTTAACCGATTCTCTCAATTTGGTGCTTTTATTCAATTGGAAGATGATATTAATGGTTTGATTCACCTGTCTGAGATTTCTGATCAGAAAGTGGATGATCCTAAAGATTTCCTTTCTATTGGTGATGATGTTGAAGCGGTTGTTATTAATATCGATCGTGATGAACATCGTATTGGTCTTAGCTTGAAACAAGTGGGTGGTTCTTCTAAGAAGAAGGAGGAGGCTCCAGCTGAAGAAGCTGAGGAAGAGGTGGCAGAAGAAGCTGCTGAGGAAGAAGTGAAGGAAGAGAAACCTAAGAAGAAAGCGGTAGCTAAGAAAAAAACGACCAAGAAGAAAGAAAAAGAGGAGGAAGCTGAGGAAAAAGCTGAAGATTCAGAAAAAGAAGAGGCTGAATAAGCTTTATCTCTTATTATTAAAAGCCCCATTTTACACTCGTTGTGATTTGGGGTTTTTTGCTAAATTGTCATTCCCCTGAAGAGGGGAATCTGTTTTTAATATAGATTCCCGCCGGCGGGGGAATGACAAAGGGGGGGGGGAGTCACAAAAGAGGGGGCGGGGATGACAAGGTGGGGGCTTTTTGTTTATGACTTATTACCTTTCCTGACTTGGGGTTTTTTGATGTTTAAAATCGAGGTATCATGTTTGAGCTATGGAACATTTAAATCCACAACAGCGGGAAGCGGTGACACATAAGGACGGGCCGGCGTTGGTGGTGGCGGGAGCGGGGACGGGTAAGACGCGTGTGATTACGGAGCGTATTGCTTATATTTTGGATCAAAAGTGGTGCAAGCACGATCAGGTATTGGGGCTGACGTTTACCGATAAGGCGGCGGGGGAGATGGAAGAGCGGTTGGATCGATTGATGCCGATTGGGTACGAGGCGGTTTCGATCAGTACGTTTCATTCATTTTGCGAAAAATTACTTCGACAATATGGAATCGATATTGGGATCAGTCCGAGTTTCAAAATTTTAGAGGGGGTTTCTCAATGGCAGTTTATGAAAGAGAATCTGTTTGAGTTTGATTTGAAGTATTATCGTCCTTTGGGGAATCCGAACAAGTTTATTAAGGCTTTGCTGAGTCATTTTAGTCGACTGAAAGAGGAGTTGGTGTCGCCATCTGACTATCAAAAGTTAATTACTAATGACCAATTACTAATTACTAATGAGGAAGATAAGAAGGTTGAGTTGGAGCGATTGACGGAGTTGGCGGGGGCTTACGGAAAATATCAGGAGATGATGGCGGAGGAAGATTATCTGGATTTTTCGGATCTGCATTACAAAGTGATTGAGCTTTTTGAGAAACGTCCGAATATCCTGAAGCATTTGCAGGGAAAATATCGGTATTTATTGGTGGATGAATATCAGGACACGAATATCGCGCAGAACCGTATTGTTGATTATTTGGCGGAGCAACATCGGAATTTGATGGTGGTGGGGGATGATGATCAATCGATTTACAAATTCCGTGGGGCGGCGATTTCGAATATTCTGCAGTTTGAAGAGAAGTATTCGGGTTTGAAAAAATTGGTTCTTACTCAGAATTATCGTTCGAATCAGGCGATTTTGGATTTCAGTTACGCGTCGATTCAAAAGAACAATCCCCATCGTCTGGAGGTGAAATCGGACGTGAATAAAAAGCTGACGGGTTTGCGTCCGGGAGACGCGGAGTCGATCTGCCTGACTCATTGTTCCACCATTGAACAAGAGGTGGAATACACGGTGGAAGCGATTCAGAAGGCGGAAGTTCCGCTGAGTGAGATTGCGATTCTGGTTCGTGCGAATCATTATGCTCAGCCGTTTATTGAGGCGTTTCGAAAGGCGAATATTCCTTATCAGTTCCTTTCGGAGCGAGGGCTTTACGATAAACCCGAGATCAAAAAGCTGATGGCGGTATTGCGCGTGCTGGCGAATCCAACGGATGACATTAGTTTTTATGAAGTGCTTCGTATGCCCGTTTGGAATATTAATATGGAGACGATTGCGAAGATGATTGTGGACGCGCGGAAGTTTCATGGATCGGTGTGGGCGCAGGTTAAAAAGAATGATGAATGTGAGCTTTTAATGAAAGTGATTGGTGATCTGATGGATTATTCCAAAGATCATACCGTGGGAGAGGTTTTGTATCGATTCACCGAGAGTATTAAGCTGTATGAGATTCTGCTTCGTCAGGGAACGATTGAGGCGGAAGAGCGGATCACGAATATCGCGACGTTTTTTGGGAAGATTCGGGAATTTGAACGAGGGAATGATCAAAAAACCGTTTTGGATTTTGTGGATTATTTGGAATTGGCCGCTGAGGCAGGGGATAACCCATCTGCTAAATTCGATGTGGTGGGAATGGACGGGGTTCAGATCTCCACCATTCATGGAGTGAAAGGATTGGAGTTTAATACCGTGTTTGTGGCGAGCTTGGTGAATCGTCGTTTTCCGTCTGACAATCGAAAAGATTTGATTGAAATGCCGTCTGAATTAATTCAGGAAATTCTGGACGACTCCGATGTGCACACTCAAGAAGAACGCCGATTGTTTTACGTGGCCTGTACGCGCGCGAAAGAGAAATTGCATTTGATGTGGAGTGATTTTTATAATCCTTCCAGTGCTAAAAAACCTCGTTCCAGCAAGCGATCCCGATTTATCGATGAGATTGTGGATGATGTGGAATTGACTCAATTGGAGAAGACGGTGGAAGGGGTGGAACAGTTCCTAAAGCCGAAAGTTGGCAGTCAGCAGTTGGCAGTTGGCAGTCAATTAATTACAAATGATAAAATCACTAGATTCAGCTATTCACAGCTGTCGACGTTTCAGTCGTGTCCGCGGCAGTATCAGTATTCCTATTTATACAAAATTCCTCAGCCACCTTCGGGGGCGCTTAGTTTTGGTTCCACTATGCACAACACCCTTCAGGAGTTCTATATTGTGGTGGGTCAAAGTAAGCAGGCATCGCTGTTTACCGATTTTAACGAGGATTTATCGTTGGATCGATTACTTGAGATTTACGAAAGTAAATGGATGTCGGGCGGTTATGAGAGCAAGGCTCATATGGAAGCTTCTAAAGAGCGCGGAAAAGGTATATTAAAGCTTTTTTACACCCATTTTCAAGAGGGGATTCCTGCGATTGAGTTTTTGGAGAAAGGGTTCAAATTGAAAATAGGGGATTATACGATTTCCGGTCGTATCGATCGTGCGGATAAACGAGCGGATGGAACGCTGGAGATTGTTGACTACAAAACAGGAAAATCAAAGTCGCAGAAGGACGTGGACAACGATATGCAGTTGAAGATTTACGCGATGGCGGCGAAAGAATGCTTCAATCAGCCTGCCAGCAAACTCACCCTCTACTTTTTAGATGATGATTTGAAGGTTTCGACGGAGCCGGATGATGAGAAGCTTGAAAAGGCTCGCGCAGAGATTGTTGAGGTGGCCGATCAGATCAATCAATCAGATTTTGAAGCCACTCCTTCGAAATTCAAATGTGGCTTTTGTGCTTATCGGAAGATTTGTGACAGGGCACAGCTTTAGCTCTGAAACCTTACTTGTCATCCTGAATTTAATTCAGGATCCATTATAAATAGATTCCCGCCTGCGCGGGAATGACAAGGGGGGCGGGAATGACAAGGGGGGCGGGAATGACAAATAAGGGTTATAGCCGTCTTGCAGACTAGAGAGTCTTCGTTCCGACAGGTTAGAACTGACAGACAATTACACACTGCATGGTGCAGATTTCAGCCTCTGGGTCATTGCGACAAGCGGATTCACATTCTTTAAATTCTCCACCATTTTCATCGCACCATTCTTTGCTGAGATATTCACATTCTTTATATTCAGCCAGCCAGTTGCCGCCGCCCTGGGTGCATTCGCTTTCAATTCTCACTAGGTCTAATGGTTTATCTGTAGGCAATTCAATGTTTTCAATGAAGGTTTGTCCGTTGGCTCGGCACTGACGTGGGTAGCTTTCCATCGCTGGATTGCCCGCATTGATACATTCTTCAAAATTACTAATGTTCATCGATTCGTCAGTCGGAGCTTCTATTCCATACTGACAAGCGGTTAATAAGAGAAGGGGTAGCATTAGTAGTAATTTTTTCATTGATTTTAAATTAGATTGTTTTTATTTTACTCTTCCGTTCTTACCTTGACGAGTGAACAAATGTTTACTATATTTAATTACCAATGACTAATTACTAATTTTTGCATCTAAATTGTCATTCCCGCGAAGGCGGGAATCTAGTGAATTGAATCAATGATATCTTACTACGTTAGGGAGCGAGGATAATAAGGGGGAAAGTCTGACTGATTGAGTTTGTTTTACCTCTCAATACAGTGTAAAATCAATTTACTCTATAAACTTCAATAAAAAATGGAAATTTCAAGTCTTATCATCATTGCTGGATTGGCGGTTGTCGGTTTTCTGATTTATCGGTTGACCGAACAGATGAAAAAACCTCAGGATGATCAATCAATGAAGATGCTTCAGGAGCATTTATTTAAGATTCAGGAGGGGATTCGGGTTCAGGATAAAACCATGAATGATCAGTCGAATCAATTAAAAGACACTTTAAATGATTCGCTTCAGCGTCAGTTCGCCGCTACTTCTAAAATGGTTAAGGATCTGACGGATAATACTAAAAGCGTGACTGAAAAGCTGACTCAGCTGGATGAAACCAATAAACAGGTGGTTGGATTTGCGGAACAAATGAAAAGCTTGGAGAATATTTTGAAAAATCCGAAACAACGTGGGATTTTAGGGGAATTCTTTTTAGAGAACCTGCTTTCCGGTCAGCTTCCGCCCACTCATTTTAAAATGCAATATGCTTTTAAAAACGGAGAGGCAGTGGATGCGGCGATTTTTGTGCGAGATAAGGTGATTCCTGTGGATGCAAAGTTCTCTTTGGAAAACTATAACAAAATAATGGAGGAGAAGAGTGATTCCATTCGAGTGAGGCTTGAGAAAGAATTTAAATCCGATCTGAAAAAACGAATTGATGAAACGGCTAAATACGTTCGTCCTGACGAGGGGACAACAGACTTTGCTTTCATGTTCATTCCAGCGGATGGAGTGTTTTACAACTTGCTGAGCTACAAGATTGGAACGTTGGATATAAATACGCATGATTTGATTGAATACGCTTTTAAAAAGCATGTGATTTTAGTTTCACCCATGACTTTTTATGCCTATTTACAAACCGTGATGCAGGCTTTAAAAGCGCTTCAGATCGAACAATCTGCCCAGGAGATTCAAAAGCGAGTGGGGGATCTGGGTCGCCACTTAAACAGCTACGGAGATTATATGAATAAAGTAGGGAATCACTTGGGGACCACGGTGAATGCTTACAATAATATGGGGAAGGAATTTGGAAAAATCGATAAAGATGTGATCAAAATAAGCAATGGAGAAGTGACTCTCAATCCCAGTTTGCCAGATGTAGAACGTCCAAAAGCTTCAGAGGAGTTTAACTCAAACATTAAGGTTCAAATCAAGGCGTCAGAAACCAAGGAGCAATCCTCGTTAGAGGTCTAGATTTTTTATCCATTTGTATTGCGGCAAAGGCCGCGACTGATATTTGCTTTGTGATGACACTTTGAAGTGTGGCGATTCTATTTAATCCACCCTTCTTCATTTTTTTGTGTCAAAAAACGAAGCAAAAAACCATTGGGGCTCTGCGAAACGTGCAATTA
>DAOWGG010000114.1 GCA_030637565.1 Candidatus Peregrinibacteria bacterium
AGATCATCGATTTGGTGTTCGGTTGGGCGAACTTCGATTGGAGGATCCACAAGTCCTGTTGGACGGATAATTTGTTCTACAATGTGCTTTTTTGGCGTATTGGCAAACTCATACTTTCCTGGAGTGGCTGAAACATGAATCGCCTGTTCGATATGTTTTTCAAATTCATCAAATTTAAGAGGGCGATTGTCATGAGCACTTGGTAAACGGAATCCATGTTCGATTAAGTTTTGTTTACGAGAATAATTTCCGTTATGCATTCCACCGATCTGAGGGATAGTGATGTGAGATTCATCGATAAAAATAAGGGAATCATCGGGGAAGTAATCAAGTAATGTGGCGGGCTGTTCCCCGACCTCTCGATTATTGATGTAACGAATGTAGTTTTCGATTCCACTGCAATAACCTGTTTCCATCATCATTTCAAGGTCGTATTCTGTACGGGTTTTAATGCGTTCAGCTTCGACATGCCTTCCCATATCTTTGAATTGTTTGTAGCGAATTTCTAAATCTTCACGAATTTCTACGACCGCTTTTTCAATCGCGTCACGCGTGGTGACGTTATGTTTCGCGGGATAAATTTTAACTTCCGTTAAATCCTTGATCACCTCACCTGTGAATGAATCCGCCTCCTGCATCGCTTCGATTTCGTCTCCGAAAAACTCAATTCGAATCATGTTTTCTGAGCTGGGTGGAATAATATCGAGCGTATCACCCAATACATGAAACATTCCTGATTTGAAGTCGTTGTGGGAGCGGGAATACTGCAAATCGGTGAGTTTTCGTAGGAGCTTGTCGCGCTTAATAAACTCGCCGACTTTTAGATTGATGGAAAGGTTTTCGTAACCCGAAACGTCTCCTAATCCGTAAATGGCAGACACTGAAGCGACAATCAAAACATCGTTTCGCGTGAGCAAATTATGAGTAGCGGCGTGACGATAGCGATCGATTTCTTCGTTGATGGACGCGTCCTTCTCTATATAGGTATCCGTCTTCGCAATGTAAGCTTCCGGCTGATAGTAATCGTAGTAACTGACGAAGTAAGACACGGCGTTGTCGGGGAAAAAATCTTGAAATTCCGAACACAACTGAGCCGCGAGCGTTTTATTGTGAGAGAGAATGAGAGTTGGACGCTGGATTTGATTCACCACATTGGCCAGCGTGAATGTCTTACCCGACCCCGTTACTCCAAGGAGGGTTTGGTGTTTTTGACCGCCTTGAATTCCTTTTACCAGCGCTTCGATAGCAGCGGGCTGGTCTCCGGCGGGTTTATAATTGGATTGGAGGTTGAATTTCATAAATTAATAACGTAATAACGTTTTTATATCATATCGAAAACGTGACTGGGGGGCAAGGGGCTGATAGGAGGAGGGGTTATTTTTTCTCCCACTTGCGAGATCTCGTCTTGTGCGCATATACAAAGGGTTACCTATATCTCCTTAAAAAAATCTGATAAAATTGATTTATATGTAATTAAAATTTATGTTTAAAAAACTTCTCCTTACCATCCTATTCGCCCTAATTCTGACTCCTTCCACTTTTGCCCAGGAGGATTTTTCTCAAATGAATCCGACGGTTAAAATCACCAGCTATAAAAAGTTATTTATCGATCAGGTTTTGGCCTATGGAAGCGGTTCTGGGACGGTGATTAACCCCGATGGATTGGTGGTGACGAATCATCATGTGATTTTTGATGAAAATGAATTTAAGCCACTGGATGCTTTTGAGGTTTGTATTACCTTTGATGTTCAAAAAGAACCTGTTTGTAATTACACGGCACGATTGGTGGATTCAGATAAGGATATGGATATTGCTTTACTTAAAATCAACTCAACGGATGTTTTTGGAGCACCTGTTCCGACACTAAAACACCTCAACTATCACAATGACGGAACACCCGCAGAGCAAAGTCAAATACACGTTGTTGGGTATCCTGGCAGTGGAGGGGAAACCATTACGATGACCCAAGGGCAGATCAGTGGATTTGAAGAATTTAACAATTTTCAGTATTTCAAAACTGACACAGACTTTGACCATGGAAGCAGTGGTGGAACCGCGCTGGATGAAAACGGGAATTTCATTGGTATTCCGACTTATATTCGCTCGTATGCGGAGAATGTCGGTTATTTTTTAAATTTAAAAGAGGCTCGTGGATGGCTAAATAATGTGGAGGATAAAAAGCCTGAGGAAAATCTTTCTGCTGAGCAACTTTTAAAAAAGGAATTGGCTCGTTTTTCAAAAGCTAATGAAGATTTGAAATACACTCAGGAGCATTACCCCTTTATGCAGTTGGCCCTTCCTGAGGGGTGGGAATTTTTGGAAATCAATGATGATAGCTTTTTTGCGACTCAAAAAAATCAATCCAATCCTGTGGGAATTAGTGTTTTTATTGCCCCCTACCAATTCAAAGTTGACGATGGTTATTTAGATAAATTAAATGAAGAGCTAGAGGGAATTAAGGAGACTTTTCCTGACTATAAAAAGGAGAAGACGACCTTTGCTGGTCAGCTGGCCTGGAAGGTGACTTACACTAGTATGTCGAGCAAAAACATCACTTATTATCTTCCTTACGGATACGCGATGATCGGCATCGGCTACTCGATTGATTTAAATGAAGAGGAGATTCAAATCGCTGCGATGGAGCCTGTGATTAATGCCCTAACTTTCACAAAAAACCCACTTGATGACCCACGGCTGAGTCAGGTGATTCAATTCGACAATCCCCCCTTCGAAATCACAATGGCAGGTGATTGGAGCGCTTTAAAGAATAAAGACAAGCAATCCCGAACGTTACTAGTCGAAGCGGTTGAAAAAGATAATTTTGAGGGGAGTTTTGCCATTTATTACGATCAAGTTTCTAAAGACGAACGTCATTTAACAGCGGAGGTTCGACTTGAAGAAGTGATTAAAAATCTTGGAAGCCGAAAGCTCGTTTATAAAAATGATGAAGTGGTTTTAGGAGGGCTTGAAGGTTACCTATACACCTATGAATACGAAGGGCGTGACTACCAGAAGATTCGTAAACACATGATCGCCAAAGTAAGAGATGGAG
>DAOWGG010000162.1 GCA_030637565.1 Candidatus Peregrinibacteria bacterium
CAACAACCCTCTACAGGGTCTGAGAAATTAGAAGATCTCAACGAAGATGGAAATCTCCGAATACTTTTTCAAACCATGGGGCCAGGTGACAAATGGAACCCCGAAGTTCAAGTGCGCGAACGTCAGAAAATCGAAATACCTGAATCAGAAATAGAAGAATTGCCCGAAAAATTTGGAGATTTAAAAATTTTCAAGAAGAAAGCCAAGAAGGGCTATGTTTTTAATTGTCAAAAATCCGATGGAACTTGGGTTTCGAAAGATTGGTTTATAATTACTCGACGCAATGAAGTGGGAATAAATATTATGTTTCAAGATGAAACTCACAACATATTGAGTCCCCAAGGGAGGTTTCTGCTTGAAGAGAATTGTGAATACACCAGTTGCTTTTTTGAAGGACGGGCTAAGGTTTTAATTAATGCCAAATGGCATTTTATTCGGGAAGATGGAAGTTTTTTGCTTTCCGATATTTCAGAAGAGGTTGAGGGGGCAAAAGTTAAGTCAATGAGTAGGCGACTATTACCCCTTCGGTTTGATAGAGCTAATGATTTTAAAGAGGGTTTTGCGAGAGTTGAGGTGGGAGGTGATAACTTTTGTATTGATTTGGATGGCAGACGACATCATTTAGAGGAGTTGGAATGGCAACAGGGCGAAGAACCTATCGTTGAACAAGGAATAGAGCCAATTCCATTACCAGGCTCCAAAGATGATCTTCTACCACTTGTAATATCAGACTCAGCCGACAAAGGGGATGATAAGGAGACAGAAGAAGATTCGCCTTTTGAGCAGCCGATTCCCGATGTTAATGAGGAAATAGAGTCAATCACCACTCCAATACCCCTTCCAATCCCTCTTCCAATCCAAGTTCCAATCCCCGTTCCAGCGAAGGCAGAGCAGGAAGAGAATATTAAGGCCGCTCAAATTAAACAAAGAGAGATTCTTAAGGTCGCAAAAAGTTATTATGAAAAAGGTGAATATGACGTTGCCTTACTTAATTATAAGTCAGCCCTTAAAGCCAGTGTAAAAGCACACGCCAAAATATGGCAGAATATAGGCGCCTGTTATTTTAAAAAAGGGGATTTAGATAATGCAATTGATGCTCTTAAAAAAACTCTTGAAAGAAAGCCTAATGATGAGAACGGTATTTTTAGATTAATCTATAAGATATTAGTAAAAAAGCATGAGAACGAATTGACTAGCGCTATCGAAGCTTTTGAAGAAATACTTAGAAATAATAATAAGCCCGCAGAAGAATTAGATGAGGCGGTTCAAGAGGATTTAAAGCGAGGCCGTTTTCAGATTGAATCGGGGTATCTCCATGGGGTTTTTGCCTTAGCTCTCAACAAAAGAGTGAGCGACCAGTTACGTCATGAGTTAGATCAGGCAATTGAAAAATACAAATTCCTCACGAGTGATGAGGATGATTTATCGCGAATTGATCATCGTGAAATGGCCCGAAAGTTGCGACGTTTACATTCGAATGGCTTAGCTAGTAGTGAAATAGTTTTTTTCGCTCACGATAGGGATATAGAAAGGCATCCTGGAAATTACGAAGCCATTGCGGAGCTTGGTCGTACCTATTTTTCATTCGACACTTATGAATCTCTCATGAAGGCTTCAAGATATTTGATGGAGGCACTTTCCATTAATCCAGAGCCAAGCGGTAATTATGGGTGGATCAATGATATGGTGATTAAAGAAATTCCGCAAAGAATCGCTCAGCTTCGCAAAAAAGGGTTAATACCTACAAAAAAATAAATCAAGTATTCATAAAATCACTCGCCACTATGTGTGTTTTTTTGTTATATTTATTTCGTTTGATTAATCTCATAAGTATGGAATACGAACCAGTCATTGGCCTCGAGGTGCACGCTCGCATCAACAGTGAAACGAAGTTGTTTTGCCGTTGTAGTAATAATATTTTTAATGAAAAGCCGAATAGCCACGTGTGTGGAATTTGTATGGGATTCCCAGGGATGTTGCCTGCCACCAATGAACAGGCGGTAAAAAAGGGGGCAAAGACGGGATTGGCATTGAGTTGTACAGTGAACGAATTTTCTAAATTCGATCGAAAAAGTTATTTTTACCCCGATCTTCCCAGTGGTTTCCAAACCTCTCAGTACGACAAACCCATTGCGGAGCATGGAAAATTAAACATCACATTATCCGATGGCTCGGTGAAAGAAATTGGAGTGACCCGCTTGCACCTAGAGAACGATGCGGGGAAATTAACTCATACGTCTGGCGGGACTTTAGTCGACTACAACCGATCAGGGACTCCATTAATGGAAATTGTGAGTGAACCCGATATTCGCAGTGTTGAAGAGGCATCGCTATATGTTCGTCAGCTTCAAAAAATCGTTCGCTATGTGAACACGTCCGATGCAAACATGGAAAAGGGGCAGATGCGTTTCGATATTAACGTTTCATTACGTCCGAAGGGGCAAGAAAAATTTGGAACTCGATCGGAAACCAAGAACCTCAATTCATTCCGAAGTTTAGAAAAAGCACTGGAATACGAAATCAAGCGTCAAACTGAATTACTCGAAAGCGGCGGAACCGTCGTTCAGGAGACACGCGGATGGGATGATGATAAAGAAGTTACCGTTTCACAGCGTGGAAAAGAAGAGGCAGCAGACTACCGCTATTTCCCAGAGCCCGATATTCCGCCCATCATCGTGACCAAGGAAGAGATTGAGCAACTAAGATCAGAATTACCCGAACTCCCTGGGGTAAAAGCAAAGCGTTACCAGGAAGAGCTTGGCTTATCAGTGATTGACGCTAATAATATTGCTGCCGATGTGGAAATGGCTGATTTTTTTGAAAAAGCTACTAAGGTTTCTGGTTCACCCAAAAAGACTGCAAATTGGCTTCTGTCTGAGCTCATTGGTCAGCTTAAGTCATATAATATGGCTTTTTATGATAATAAGCTTTCACCTGAAAATTTGGGTAAATTAGTAAAATTAATCGAAGAGGGAGTTATTAGTAATAAAATTGCTAAAGACATTTTCAAAGAGGTATATCAAGGGAATCTTGATCCTGAAAAGGTGGTGGAAGAAAAAGGATTGAAAGTAATGAGCGATACAGGGGAGCTTGAAAAAGTTTGCCAGCAGGTCATCGATCGAAATCCAGCAATCGTTGCTGATTTTAAAGGAGGGAAGGAAAAAGCGATTGGTGGTTTGGTTGGGCAGGTGATGGGGGCAACCAAAGGTTCTGCCAATCCAAAAATGGTAAATGAGATTCTGCGCAAATTACTGTCTTAAGTCAACTCCAACCATTCGCTTTTAGGGGCGAAAACATGGTATAATCTTTAAGAATTTAAAATTAAAAAATAAAAATTATGCCAGTTATACCAACTGTAATCGACAAAACCCCTCAGGGTGGTGAACGTGTTTACGACATTTATTCACGCTTACTTGAAGAACGAATTATTTTTTTAGGAACTCAAATTAACGATGAGGTGGCCAATGTGGTGATCGCTCAGCTTTTGTTTTTAGAAAAATCAGACCCAACAAAAGACATCACTATTTACGTGAATTCTCCAGGAGGATCTGTTTCAGCAACACTCGCGATGTATGACACCATGCAATTGGTTAAATGCGATGTTTCAACGGTTTGTATGGGAATCGCCGCTTCTGGTGGTTCAATCATTCTAATGGGAGGTACAAAAGGAAACCGTTTCATCCTTCCTCATTCAGAAGTAATGATTCATCAGCCATTGGGTGGCGCAGAAGGTCAGGCAACCGATATCGCCATTCAGGCCGACCACATCATTCAAACCAAGAAATTGCTCAACAGCATGATTGCTAGAATGACAGGTCAACCTCTCTCAAAAGTAGAGGCTGATTGCGAAAGGGATTATTATATGCGTGCCAAAGAGGCATTGGAATATGGGATTGTCGATAAGATCATTGAGGGGAAGAAATAGACTGAATAAATGAAAAGCCTCCTACGTTGTCATCCTGAGCTTGATTCAGGATCCATGTATAGGGGGCTTTTTTGTTAATGATAAATTTGCTATATTATCCGCATGTTCGAACTGATCAAGCAATCCAATAGTGCTCGTCGCGGCACTTTAAAAACCGCTCATGGGGAAATTCAAACCCCATTTTTCATGACGATTGGAACGGTGGGGGCAATCAAAGGCCTTATCCCCTCAGAAGTGCGTGAGCTAGGTGGTCAGGTGATTTTAAGCAACACCTATCACCTTCACCTTCGCCCTGGTGAAGACTTGGTAGAGAAAGCAGGAGGATTGCACAAATTTATGAATTGGGATGGGCCGATTTTAACGGATAGCGGGGGGTATCAGGTTTTTTCTTTAGCAAAAATGCGAAAGCTCAAAGAAGAAGGGGTAGAATTCCAATCTCATCTCGATGGATCAAAGATTTTCCTTAGTCCTGAAAAAGCGATTGGAATTCAGCAAAAACTCAATTCCGATATTATGATGTGTTTGGATGAATGCCCGGGAGCGAGTCAGGATCGAAAATACGTGGAAAGGTCACTTGACTTAACCACTCGATGGGCCAAACGATGTAAGGAGGCGCATTCAAACAATACCCTGTTATTCGGTATTGTTCAGGGCGGAATGCACGCCGATCTTCGTGAAAAATCCGCCAAAGAACTAACGCAAATTGGTTTTGACGGCTATGCAATTGGTGGTCTTTCAGTCGGAGAGCCAAATGAAACAATGTACGAAATACTGGATGCGACTTGTCCCGTTTTACCCGAAGATAAACCCCGTTATTTAATGGGAGTCGGAACGCCACAAGATATTTTAGAAGGGGTAGAAAGAGGGGTGGATATGTTTGATTGCGTGATGCCAACAAGGAACGCTCGTCACGGTCATTTATTTACCTCGAAAGGGATTGTGCGGATTAGGAAAGAGGAGTTTAAAGAGGATTTCACACCGCTTGATTCAGAATGTGAATGTTATACCTGTAAGAATTTCACTAAAGCTTATTTACGTCATTTATATGTTGCCAACGAAATCCTTAGCATTCGCCTGAACACACTTCATAATGTGGCATTCTATTTGAATTTAATGCGTCAGATTCGTGAGGCGATTGAGGACGATCGATTCGATAAATTCAAAGGTGAATTTCTCTCAAATTTAAAATTATAAATTTAAAATTGAAACTTCCCCCTAAATCAAATCTCACAGACAAAAAATACAGCAAGATCAAGAAGTTGATAGAGGATTTAGGAGTAAATCTGGACGACATCGAAGAGAAATTTATTGCTGGAGGGGGGCGTGGAGGACAAAAAATCAATAAATCCACCAGTACCGTTCAGCTCAAGCACATTCCAACGGGCACAATTATTAAATATCAGAAGCACCGCGAAAGAGCGATGAATCGAGTTTTGGCATTGCGGGAACTTTTAGAAAAGTTAAATCCTGATTCTAAAAAGGCAAAAAAAATCGAAAAAATCCGTAAGCAAAAACAGCGTCGGAAGCGCAGAGCGATTGACGAAAAAGAAGATTTGGTGTAAAAAGGAGTTAGAAATCAAAAAGAAATCTGGTAGTCATTAAAAACCTTTGACCGAGAAAAGGCGTTCTGCTAGAATCCTGCCGATTTTTATGAGCCTCAGAGGTTTCTGAAATAAAAAATTATTATGATCACGACTGTTTATCCATTTTACAATATTGGCTGGTGTGAAAATCGAATGACTTACAATAGTAAACTCGAGCAATTAAAGGCTTCACAGTCAGTATTGGAAAGATCTGCCCTGAAAGAAAAGATAAATACATCAATTCTTCAGATTGGAAGTGATTCCCTGAATTGGTATTTGAAGGCTCATCCTGATATTGGAACGAAGCTTTTTCCGCTTAAAGAGGGGAGGGCTGGTGAGCGCCTTAAATATATGGCAATCAAAACCATTGCGGAAAAAGTTGAGATATTTATGGTTCGGAATAAATATCAGTTGGAGCGGTTTCTTGAAAATCCAGAATCGACCGAAGACGTAACAGCGCTTATTAAAAATGTTGCTTATGAAATTGCCGAAGCGGTTTGTTACGCGATGGAGTTGGAGTCCAGAATCAATGTCGACGCATTAACCGCCTTGCCGAATCGCGGGGCTTTTGAAGAGCGTTTGCAGGAAGAGATTTCCAGGGCAGTCCGTAATGACAACCCTTTATGTTTGCTAGTGGTAGATTTGGATAAATTCAAATGGATTAATGACAAATATGGTCATCGCGCGGGGGATGAGGTGCTACGGGAGGTTTCAAGGCGCCTTAGAAGTAAAAAAGATGGAGAAAGGATTCTAAGAGACTCAGATTTTGTGGCACGGTACGGGGGAGATGAACTAACCCTTTTGCTCCCAAGTACAACCACAGAAGAAGGCTGTATTGCTGCTTATCGCATTTCACAGGCGATCAGTGGAGAGCAGTGTACTGTCGGCAAAAATGGTTCAAGTAGATCAGTCGACTTATCAGTAAGTATCGGCGTCAGTGGATTTAGTGGAAGAATTGCTGATCCGAAGGGCGAAAAAATGTTCGAAGAAGCGGATGATAATCTCTATATCCTTAAGGGCGAAATGAGTGATCAGGAGGGGGTTCAGAAAGATCGACGTGGACAGATTGCCTGCAAAGGAAGAGTTCTTGAGGCATCAGAAATTATAAGAAAACTTGAGGAAAATGAAGACCTCCAAATGCCAGGTGATCACCGTTTTATTCCAGAGAGGAGAAGGGAAAGAATTTTAGAATTGGTTCAATAATGAAAGAAGCACCTTATCAATCTCTGGGGGAATTAAAGCAGCGCTGCGAAGGTCGCGAAGGTCAGTTGAATCGCTTAGTTGGAAGTAGTAGAAAGCAAATTTCCCTATGGAAAAGAAAAGGGGGGATGTGGCTTCAGAATCCGCATCGAAAATTGCCTAAAAATGTTTCCCGTAGACCGCGTTAGCTATTTTTTCACACCATTACTAAGTCTGTTCAGAAAATTTCCGATGCCCGATTGGTTGCCGGCTTCTTTAAGTTGATTCATAGCTTCGTAGAACTCTATGCATTGACCGCTGACATTTTCAAGAAGTCACTATCTCTGAGAAATTGGAATAAATAAAAAAAACAAAAAAAGCGTCGCCAAAGAAAGCAGGTCAACTTAAAAGCTA
>DAOWGG010000007.1 GCA_030637565.1 Candidatus Peregrinibacteria bacterium
AGCCATTGCTGGAAAAATGATAGGCGCCTTTTTGGTAAAGCCTTTTGATAATTTAAAATGGAGTCAATTATACCTAATTGGATGGGGAATGAATTCACGAGGAGTGATCGAATTGGTAGTGGCCAATATAGCACTAAAAGCTGGCCTCATCTCAGCCCCTTTATATTCTGCGATTGTTTTTATGGCCATTATCACAACACTCATATCGTTAATCTTTATTAGGAATATTGTAAAAAAGCACCCAAGAATCATGAATTAACAATTAAAAATGACCTTAATTCAAAACCTCACCATCGATCAAAACTGGTTAATCCCCCTACTTATCTGGACGATGGTCTGGAAAGGAATAGCCCTTTGGAAGTGCGGCCGCAATAATCAACTCAAATGGTTTATTGCCATTCTGCTTTTAAACACTGCTGGACTTTTGCCCATTGCTTATATAGTTTGGTTTCAGAAGGAAATTAAATCAAAATAATGAAAGTTATTTTATTCACCTCCGACTATCACCTAAGTGCTAACATCGCTATTAAAGCGTTTCTGGAAAATCCGCGCCTTAAAAAATATAATATTGAAATAGCGGGGATCGTGATGGCTGCTCCCTATAACCTAAATGGTAATTTGTTCCGAAAAATGCACCAATTCATGACTCGATCAGGATGGGGTTTTTCAATCAAAAACATTTTAACCCACATGTGGAAAAAGATTGTAATGAAGGTCTCCAAGTGGGTTCTTCCATTAAAAAACCGAGAATATTTAGACATTAATGAGCTAGCAAAAATACATAACATCCCCTTTCTAGAAACCAGTAACATCAATTCAAAAGAATCAAAAAAATTCACAAGAGAAAGAAGCCCAGATCACCTAGTGTCCTGTTTTCTTCTCCAAATTATTGATAAGGAAATGTTGAGTATTCCTAAAAATGGATCAATCAATGTTCACCCTGCGCTCATACAAAATCATCGCGGAACTTTCACTTCATTCTGGACACTATTAAAAGATTGGAGGCGTTCGGGAGCAACGGTTCATTTTATGACTGAAAAACCCGATGAGGGGAATGTGATTCTCCAGAGACATTTCTTCGTTCACCCCTCAGACACGCTTCATTGTGTAAACAAAAAAAGTGCCAAAGCCGGTGCTAAATTACTGGTAAAAGCACTCATTAAACTCAAAAGAAAACGAGCAAAAGGCATTCTATTCAGAAGGATTGGAAAAATGTTCACCATGCCCACCCCAAAAGAAGTGGAGCAATTTTATGCACAAGGAAAGGGATTAATTACCCTTAAAGATTTCTTCAAGGCCTAACTTCACCATCTTCCCGCTCGTATCATCCCAAACATGATCCGCGTATTTAAGGTACAACTCCCGACGCTCCTGCCAAACCGATTCAAGCTCTTCCGTAAACTTTTTCCCCGTTAAAGAAGGTCTGTTTTTTGACTTTTTAATTCGCTCCGCCAAAACAGAAGGAGGTGCGAAGATAAACACATTCACTCCATTCTTTTTCAAATGTTTCATATTCTTTTCATCAAGTACTACCCCCCCACCCGTCGCGATCACCACAGGTTTTTTAAGCTGAGAAACTTTTTCAACCACCATCGACTCAAGTCGACGAAAATGATCCCATCCATATTTTTTAACCATCTCTGCAATCGCCATCCCCTCACGTTTTTCAATCAATTGATCCAAATCAATAAATTCACGCCCCAAAAGCTTAGCGATTTTTTTGCCAAAATAAGTCTTTCCGCTCCCCCGCATACCCATAAGCACTAAATTCTTCTTTCCAAGTTTAATTTTTTTAGACAAATACAATCGCTCCAAATCTTCCCAAAACTTTGGATACGTTTTATCGGTACACTCAGGATTCTCAATCACGATTCCCGGAATCTTCGTCCCCATCACCGCAAAACACATCGCCATCCGATGATCATTATACGTTTGAATGGTTGTATTTCGACTTAGTCCATAGTCCTTAGTCCTTAGTCCTTGTACTGTAATTGAATCTTTAGTTGTTCTAACTTTAACCCCAACTTTCTTTAATTCATTCTCCAAAGCCGCCAATCGATCCGTTTCTTTAATGCGTAAAGTGGAAAGCCCAGCGATCTTTGTTTGCCCATTTTCAAACGTCGAAATCACCGCGGCCGTCATCGCCACATCCGGCATATCATTCATATCAAACTCACCTTTTCCAAGCTTTTTAAAAATCTTCGTATAGGAGGCATCACCTTGAATACTTTTTTTATTCAGAATTTCAGTTTTTCCTGAGTCAGAAGCCTTTTTTGCCTTATGAACAACTTTTTTACTCAAAAACCCCTCTTTCAGATTCGAAAATGAAACATTTCCATCGTGCAAATAAGCCATCGATGTCCAATAACTAGCCGCACTCGCATCACCTTCAACGTGATAATCAGCTGCTTTATATCGCTGAGGTTTTACTTCAAAAGATTGATAGTTATTGTTTTTTACCTTCACTCCAAATGCCTTCATAATCGCAATCGTTATATCGATATAAGGCTTGCTAACCAATTCGCCCATTACCTCAATCCGAAGTGGTTTATCAAGAAGCGGCCCCAGCATCAGCAAAGCTGAAAAATACTGACTACTCTTATCCCCTCTTATCTTAACAACATACTCCTTCGAATTAGTAATTAGTAATTTGTAATTAGTAATTTTTAGTGGTGGATACCCATCAACCCCCAAATACTCAACCGTCGCACCAATCTGTCTAAGCCCCTCAACCAAATCCCCTATAGGACGCTCTTGCATTCGCTTATCACCCGTTATCACCGTTTCCCCTTCCCGAGCCACCATAACCGCTGTTAAGAAGCGTGTGGCCGTCCCTGCGTTATGCAGATCAAATTTAAAATTCCCTTTTTTAAATTGCCCTCCACACCCTTCAATCTCAATTCCATCTTCGAGTTTCGAACTTCGAACTTCGAGCTTCCGTAATGCTTTCAGCATCACGGCCGTATCATCACTTTCCAACGCCCCATAAAGCCGACTCTTCCCCTTAGCTAAAGCCGCACACAGAAAAGCACGATTTGTAATCGACTTCGAACCTGGCAGGGTTAAATGAAAATCAAGCCCCTGTTTTAATGGGATAATTTCGCGCTTATCATCCATGCATTATGAACTAAGGCCTGCCAAAAGAGGTGCAAATGAAGTGAGAAGCAAAGTAGCAATCGCCGCATAAACCACAAACTTAACCAATTTTTTTCGTTTATCCTTACGCATGAAATTTTAAATTATGAAATATGAGATCTGAGCTATTTAAGCTCCCCCTCCGCAACAATAACATCACTAAAGGAGTTCACATTATTTTTATCATCAGAAACCTCCAATGTCACGTTATAAGTACCTGGATTTTCAAAGGTATGAACCGGCTTACGAGAGTCACTTGTTTCCCCATCTCCAAAATCCCAACTGTAATTAGCCACTGCGCCAGTGGAGCATTTTGCATCAAAAGTAATCGGCAAAGGAGCAACACCATCTCGACGACTAGGCTCAAAACAAGCTCGAAGTGGAATCTCACGAACATGGATGACCTTCTCAGATTCCGCACTTTCATTTTCACTCGTCACCACCTTCAAACGAACTGTGTAAGTTCCTACATTATCGTATTTATGAGAAATACCAGCTCCTGTCACTGACTTAGGAGATTCATCTCCAAAATCCCATTCGTAGCTCACAATTTTTCCATTAAATGCACTAGATGAAGAGCCATCAAAATTAACAGTTAAAGGGGCCGTTCCCTCTTCAGGGTCAGCACTGATCACCGATTTAACGCCAGGCTCCTCAATAATCACCGTAAGTGCTTCAATACTTTCTTGATCAGCAGAATCTCGAACCGTTAAGGTAGCGGTATATGAACCCGCTTGTTCGTAAGTGTAATCCACTTTTTGACCCACTTGAGCCGTTCCCTCTACTCCAAAATCCCACTCATATTCCACAATATCATCATCTGAATCGGTTGAACCAGAGGCGTCAAAAGACACTTTAAATGGAACTTCACCAGAAAGACTGCCATCCGATGAGGTAGGAAGGGTTAAAATAACCGCTTGAGGAGCCGATGTGATCCCCTGCGCATCAATCTCAACCGTCGTTGAAGCCTCCTTTCCACTGTCTTCACGAACCTTCAAACTAACGGTATAGAATCCAGGGTCATTATAAATATGAGAAACACTTCGCCCCACTTGAATTTGAGAACCATCACCAAAGTCCCATTCATAGTTAACGATACCTCCCTTTAAGCTCTCACTCTTCCCTCCATCAAAACGAATTTGAAGTGGGGTCGTTCCAGAAAAACCAGGACTGGCTTCAACTTCAGCGGTCAAAAGAGGTCGATCTCCCGGAACGATCTGAATTTCACGGTAATAATTTTCAACCAAGTTGTTTTGATCAATAAAGCGAAGATGAACATTGAAAGTACCAATTTGTTCAAAAGTATATCGAGGGCGAACATTGTCTTTTCCTGTCAGTTCGTATTCATCGTCCCCATCGAAATCCCAATCCAAACTTTGAACTTTTGCCCCCGGAGGAATTAGATTCTCGGCATCAAATTGAATTTCCAAAGGAGCAGTTCCAGTAGAAGGCTTAGCTCCAAATACTGCTTCACCAATCATCAATGGATAAAAATACTGACGTGGAGCTTCTTCGTCCTGAACAGTGACCGAAAGACCAACGTTGTAATTACCACGCAAATTATACAAATAAGAAATTTGAAAATCTGAAGCCTCTGTTTCAAATGAACCATCTCCATCAAGATCCCAACGAACGCCAGCAACAGAAAAGCCACTGCTTTGGAGTGATTTAATAACATTTTCAGAGCTAAAGGTAACTTCTAAAGGAGCTTGTAGATTTTCGATAACCTCTGGTTTCAAAATAAGAATTTCAGCCGTAACCCGCTCTGAAGCGATATCAATCCCACTGATAAAATTATACAAAAAGAGCCAGATAAACATCACAAAAATCAAAGGAAGCACCCCAATAAGTGACATTCGCATTCCTTTTCCACGCCCCTCCTTGTCTCCTTTTTTAGCAAAAAGAAGACGGAAAACACCAATAATCCCTAAAATGAAGAACAAAAAAGCAAGAAGACCGAATGAAAGATTAACAATCGTTAAAAGAAAGGATTTAATTCCACTCGGATCAATTCCAAAAGAAGCGAGCACTGGACTACTCTCTCCCCCACCCGCAATCACCAAAACCATCAAAACAATAAAAAAGATAAAAAGACCAATAAACGAGAGTCCCATGATCGTCAAAAACTTGGCGTTACTTTTGCTTTTGGGTTTCTCTTTGCCGATCTTCTTTGGCGGAGCGGCAGCTTCAGCGGGCTTATCCGCCTTAGGTTCAACCGTTTTAGTTGGCTGATCCTCTTTTTTTTCTGATTTTGATACCACCTCCTTCTTTTCCTCTACAGGAGGAGCTTCTGTGCTCACACTTTCTTTTTCCACCTCTGCTACTACAACTGGCTCTGGCTCCGTAGGTGATTCATTCATTACACAAACATGCCCCTCTTTCATCTCGCCACCGCACTTAGGACATTTTG
>DAOWGG010000087.1 GCA_030637565.1 Candidatus Peregrinibacteria bacterium
CGACGAGTGAGGTAACCCGCTTCAGCCGTCTTAAGCGCTGTATCCGATTTACCCTTACGTCCTCCATGTGTTGCAATAAAGTATTCAAGAATAGAGAAGCCACCTTTCAAATTGGATTTAATAGGTAACTCAATCGTTTTACCACTCGGATTCGCCACCAATCCTTTCATTCCACAAAGCTGTGTGATCTGCCCCCAGTTACCACGAGCTCCTGAGTCAATCATGTAATGAATGTGATTTTCTGGGTTTTCTTCAAACTTCTTAACCATATCAATAGTAATGTCTCCCTTAAGGGAAGACCAAGTACGAATCGCATGATTGTATCGTTCTTCTTCCGTGATCCACCCCTTCCAATACTGATTGTTAATCTTTTTAACTTTGTCATCCGCTTCAGCAATTTTACCCTCACGCTCAGGAGAAGTAACCATGTCAGAAACAGCAATAGAAAGACCTGATTTTGTTGCGAATTTGAATCCGATACGCTTAAAGTCATCGGCCATAATCGCCGTTGCTTCAGGGCTCACTTTTTCTAGAGATTTAGCAAGAAGTTCTTGCAATCCACCCTTACCAATCGTTTCATTCACAAAGCGAAGCTCTTCTGGTAAGAAAGTGTTAAAAATAACACGACCGACAGTTGTTTCATGAATTTCTCCACCAAAACGAGCTTTAATTTTAGCGTGCAAATCAACATATCCCATTCGATAAGCATTCACCGCTTCATCTGTATTACTAAAGACCATTCCTTCACCCGTTTTACCATCGAGCATTTTAGTAAGAAAGTAGATCCCAAGTACCATATCCTGAGAAGGAGTTACAATCGGTTCACCCGCAGAAGGCTTAAGAAGATTGTGAGAAGAAAGCATTAGTTTTTTAGATTCCGTCTGAGCCGCTTCGGATAAAGGAAGATGGACAGCCATCTGATCTCCATCGAAATCCGCATTAAACGCCGCACAAACCAATGGATGAATCTGAATCGCTTTTCCTTCAATTAAAACCGGCTGGAAAGCCTGGATACCCAAGCGATGAAGCGTAGGAGCACGGTTTAAAAGAACACAACGATCCTTGGTTTCTTTTTCTAAAATATCCCATACCTCTTTCTTCCCAGCATCAATCAAACGTTCAGCCCCTTTCACATTATGAGCATGCTCATCGCGAATCAACTGACCAATAACAAAAGGCTTGAAAAGCTTAAGCGCCATTTCTTTCGGAAGCCCACACTGGTGAAGTTTAAGATTTGGCCCTACCACAATTACAGAACGACCAGAATAATCCACACGTTTACCAAGCAAGTTCTGACGGAAACGACCTTGCTTACCCTTAAGCATATCAGAAAGAGATCGAAGTTTTCGCTTGTCTCCTGCCATGAAGGCGCTTTTTCCTCCACGAGGCTGATTATTAAACAGAACATCCACCGCTTCCTGAAGCATACGCTTTTCATTACGACAGATTACCTCTGGAGCACCAATCGCCATCAATCGTTTTAAACGATTGTTACGGTTAATCACACGACGATAAAGATCATTCAAATCACTAGCCGCGAAACGACCTCCATCCAATTGAACCATTGGTCGTAGATCGGGTGGAATAACAGGAAGTTGAGCAATTACCATCCATTCAGGACGCATTCCAGAACGCTGAAGTGCATTAGCAAAACGGATTCGTTTGTTCAGTTTTTTCTGACGTTGACCAGTGCTCTGAACATACTCTTCTTGAAGTTTTTTAATATATCCTTCTAAATTGATCAATTCAAGGATCTGACGGATTGATTCAGCACCCGTTCCAGCACGGAAAGCGTGACCGAATTTCATAGAAAGCTCACGATATTCAAGCTCACCCAGAACCTTTCCAGAAGCAAGACTTTCAATTTCCTCTTTCGCTTGCTGATGCTGTTCATCTAATTCTTCAATTTTCTGAGCAAAAGAATCCTCAAGCTTCAAAAGATCATCAACAGGAAGTTCTTCAGAGGTATCCCCTTCATTAGCTTCAACCTCCCCTTTCTTTCCTTTTTTACCACGTTTAGCCAATTTAAATTCAGTTTCTTTCTGCTTAAGCTCTTCTTGGATTTGCTTTTTGTAAGAAACATAATCCTTTTCCAATTGAGCAAGAATATCCCCCTTAGCGTCTTCATCAACACTAATTACAATATAAGCCGCAAAGTAAATCACCTGTTCAATTGCCTTAATAGGCAGATCGAGAAGAAGACCGATACGACTTGGCGTAGAACGTAAAAACCAGATGTGTGTCACTGGAACCGCAAGACTGATATGCCCCATACGTTCACGACGAACAATAGAACGAGTGACTTCAACGCCACATTTTTCACAAACCACACCTTTATAGCGAATACGTTTGTATTTACCACAATAACATTCCCAGTTTTTAGTGGGACCAAAGATCTTTTCACAAAACAAACCATCGCGTTCTGGCTTTTGAGTACGATAATTGATAGTTTCAGGTTTGGTTACCTCCCCATGAGACCAAGACAATATATCATCGGGACTTGCGATGGATAAAGTGATTGAATCAAACTCATCATGCTTTTTTTGGGATTTTTGCATAGAATTGAAAATTGTTGTAAATCCGCCTCAGGCGGTAAATTAAATACGTTTTTAGGTTTGTCATTCTCGCAAAAGCGAGAATCTATATATAAAAGTTTAAGGACTAGCCTTCCTCAGAAGGAGAATCTGAATCAGGATCAAAGGATTCATCAGCAGTGAAGTGTTTCGCATCATCAAAGCTCATATCAGAATCACCTTGAGGCCGTTTATCGAGCATAATCATGTCGTAAATCACAATTTCGGTTTTGAAGATCTTGACTCCTTCAGGAGAATCCCACGAACGAGTTTTTAAATACCCTTCCGTATAAATCAGTTTCCCTTTTTTAAGGTACTGCTCGCAAATTTCAGCCAATTTTCCCCAGACAACAAGGTTGTGGTATTCCGCCAAAGATTGCTTTTCTCCTTTAGAAGTTACCCATTCACGGTTTGTTGCCAAACCAAAGGTGGCAACCGATTGCCCACTCGCTGTCTGCTTTACTTCAGGATCACGAGTAACATTTCCAACCAAAATGACTTTGTTAACACTCCTCATATTTGAAAATTAGTAATTGGTAATTAGTAATTAAGACAGCTCTTCTTCATCGGCTTTATCCAACTCAGCCTCATGAGCCTCAAGAACTTCTTCCTCGTGCTGAATTTCCTTTTCCGACATCTTTCCTTCAGGACCTTGATCGGCCATCAGAGCTTCTTCCATTTCCTCAATCGCATCTTTCTC
>DAOWGG010000053.1 GCA_030637565.1 Candidatus Peregrinibacteria bacterium
ATATTTACCACGACGGAACCCATCAGATAGAAATAGAGGACGGAGAACTCATTGTGATTCAAAGTTCGATTGTTAATTTAAATAATTATCTTAATAAAGAAGTAGTTATTTCGGGGGAAATGCAAAGCTTGATCGATGGAAAAGCCAAAGTGTTCAATGTAGAAGAGGTGATGATTGAGGGGGGCGTGGAGGATGGAGAAAGTAGTGAATATGAAAACAGTAAATTTGGTTTTATCTTTAATTATCCATCACTTTGGGAATTATTAGAAGAAACTCAGTCGATCACTTTGCGTGGGAATGGTAAAACAATTGTTGTGATTGATGTTTTTAGCACCGATGTAGAGCTGGATGAATTTGTTACGTCGAAAGAGATTGAAGATGGGACACCAATCACCATTGGTTCTCAGCGATCTCTTCGCTACACCGAAGAAGATGAGGTTCGTATTTACAGCTCAAATACATCTAAGGAAAAAGTCTATAAGATCATTTTCCAAGGAACCGATGAGCAAAAGGAATTCTTTTATTCATTTCTAGAAAGCTTTAAAGTTTTAGTGAGTAAATCAAAAAGTGGCGAGAAATGCGGAGGAAAAGAAAACATCGTTTGCCCTGAGGAGTTCCGTTGTGAGCTCACGAGTGGAGAAGAGGATGCGGAAGGAATTTGTATTTCAGTGGATGATATTGAATTGGATTTAGACTGCCCTTACGTTCCAACGCCAACAGGGTGCACTAATTACGAAACGAAGAATTTGAATAAAGATGGATGTCCCACCAGCTACGAATGCTTGGATGAACCAGAGGACTCCATGGAGTCAGAGGATTTTTCCGCCGAATCAGACGATGACGAGCCTGCCGATGAGGTTGTCGCAATTGATGAAACTGAAAAGGTAGTAATGGTATTTACAAAACATCAAGAAACCATTCTTCCTGACGGGGCCGAAGTGATTCAGTTTGAAGTGGTTGAGCAGCAGAATTTAATTGCGGCAGTTTATTCAGTAGATGATCAGAAATTTAGAACTCTTTTCAGCTACATCTCTTCTGCCGATGAATTTAATTTTGAAAAAGAAGCTCATTTCGAGGCAGGCGAAGAGCGTGATTGGGTGCTTTTGGATGGGAAGGAGGTTCGAATTCGATATGAGCAAAAAATCGTAAAAGCAGGGAGCGACGGAGACGTTCAGACCATTCTTGATGGGATGAGATTATATGAAAATCCTCATAAAGATTTTTCCATTCAGTATCCAAAAAATTGGTATTATCGAAGTTTTGGCTCTATTGAAAATACCGTTTGGACGGTTGGATTTGGAGAAAAATCAATGGATCACGTCACTGACGCCAAAATAACCTTAGAAGTCCTCGATGAAATGAGCTTAGGAAAGAAGGGGATGAAAGGAGATAACTATTTGATTGAGGTTGAGCGTGATAACGATAGCCATTTCCTGTTAACAGGTCCTTTGGAGATGAAAGAGGAGCTTGATGATATGGCAACTACCATTATTCAGAATTAATTTCCAGGCAAGTGGTCACCTGAGACTTGAGACTCGCACTCGCACTATTTCGCTTGCCTCTCTGGCTTAAGTCTGATAATCTTTTAGCGCTTTTTTTAACCGTACCCTTATGCGCTTAGCGGACATCGCTAAAGAACTTCGTATTACCACACAAGAGCTCCGACGGGAGCTCGTTAAGACGAATTTCGGAATCAGTACTACTGCTCACGAAGTGGATGATTCTTTGGCGGCAGGGTTGTTACGTTTTTTGAAGGGGAGGGTGAAACCAACTCTAAAAAGAAAGCGAGCGGCGGTTGTCATGAAAGATGATAAAGAGATAAAGCCAGAAAAAAAGCCAAGAATTGTTAAGAAAAAGGTGGTTAAAAAAGAGGAAGAAAAAGAGGAGAAAAAACCTGAAAAAACTGTCGAAGAAAAGAGGGGTGAGGTTCCTAAATCAACACCAACAATTGAACCCAAGAAAACCGCTCAGGTTTCTGTTTCAAGGCGAATTGAGTTGAATAAAAAACCAGCAACAACAGGGAATGCTGTGAAAAAGCCAGATTTTCCAAAAACTTATTACAAGTCTAAAGGTAAACGGAGGGGGAATAAGGGGCCTATGCGGCCAGAAGAAAGGGCTTTGAGCGCGATGCGTCATCCTCACACTGGACGAAAAATTCAAGTGGCTCGTGTAACTTACGATGTAGGAGAAGGAGAAAAGGGTATGAGTGCGGAGGCAATCGCGATTGAAAAAGAGGTGGATCGCGAGCATTTTAAAGCTCAAAAAAAATCACGTGCAGCTGGTCAAAAAAGAGGGCCAAAAGCTCAGCCTCAAATCAAGGCAAAAACAGGAGTGGTTGAAATCCCTGCTGTAATCAGCGTAAAAGAATTTTCAGAAAAATGTGGCTTGCCGGTGACCGATGTAATTGCCAATTTGTTCAAGAATGGAATTATGGCTACCATCAATCAAAAAATTGATTTCGATACCGCTGCGGTAGTGGCGGCAGAGCTTGATATGGAGGTGAGGATGAAGGAGAAAGAAGTAACATCCGAAGACCTATTTGAAGGAAATTTAAAGGCTTTGTTGCACGAAGAGGATAAAAAATTGCTTAAGGAACGCCCTCCAATTGTAACGGTGATGGGGCACGTTGATCATGGAAAAACGAAATTACTCGATACGATTCGTAATGCCGATGTGGTCGCAGGGGAGTCGGGGGGAATTACTCAGCATATTGGAGCTTATCAGGTAGAGAAGAGTGGTCATTTGATTACATTCCTCGATACTCCTGGGCATGAAGCATTTACCTCAATGCGTGCTCGTGGAGCAAAGGTAACCGATATCGCAATTTTAGTGGTAGCGGCCGACGAAGGGGTAAAACCACAGACCGTTGAAGCGCTTAATCATGCCAAAGAGGCAGGAGTGCCGATTATTGTGGCGATCAATAAAATGGATAAACCCAATGCAAATCCTGATAAGGTTAAGGGGGAATTGGTTGAGCATGGTTTGCAGGCGGAAGATTGGGGCGGAAAAGTGATCATGGTTCCTGTATCAGCGCACACAGGCGAAGGGATCGATAGTCTTTTGGAGATGATTCTCTTGGTTGCTGAAATGGAAGTTTTAAAGGCAAATGCAAAACGAATGGCAGTAGGAACGGTTGTGGAATCACATCTAGATCCTTCTTTAGGGCCAGTGGCAACCATTTTGGTGAACACAGGAACTTTAGAAGCAGGAAACTCAGTCGTGGTAGGAGACACAATCGGTCGTGTAAAAACCATGCAGAATCACAAAGGTGAAAATCTTAAAAATATTCCCCCTTCAGGAGCGGCACGAATTTCTGGTCTTAATAAAGTGCCAAAGGCTGGTGATATTTTACAGGCATTTAAGAATGAAAAGATTGCCAAAGAGCGCTTGAATCAAGTGGTGGAACTTAGGCGTCAGCAGGAAATTAGCGATGACGGTTCAATGGTGGAGCGCATTGTATCTCAGATCAATACTGGAGATATCAATTATTTAAAATTAGTTGTAAAAGCAGACACGAAAGGATCTTTGGAGGCTATTTTACAGGCCTTAAGCAAGATCAAAAACGACGATGTGGCAGTGAAGGCAATTCATTGTGGCGTTGGAAATATTTCCGATACCGATGTAGTGATGGCTTCAGCGAGTCAGGCGCTTTTGGTCGGCTTTCATGTAACGGCCAATATACATGTGCAAAAGTTAGCCGAAAAAGAACGGGTGGATATTAAAAATTACGTCATTATCTATAAGCTTACCGAGGACGTAAAAGCAATTCTATCCGGTATGCTTGAGCCAGAAATTAATGTTATTGATCTTGGAAAAATGGAAATCAAACAGATTTTCCTAGACAAAAAGAAATGGGTGATCGCTGGATGTAAAGTAACCCAAGGAAAGATAGAAAAAGGGGCAATGGTTCGCGTAATGAGAGAGGGGGAAATGCTATTCGAAACCCAGTTAGAATCCCTTAAACACGTACAGGAAGATGTAACCGATCTTGAAAAAGGATCTGAATGTGGGGTTCGCATAAAGGTTCTTCAGCCCGTTCAGGAAGGGGATATCCTTGAGGCATTCAAGGTGGAGAAGAAAGAGAGGAGTTTGTAGTTCGTACAATAACCATTCTACAGCCAAAGTATTAGCCTTCTTTAGCGGCAAGCCGCGACTGACCTTCTTTTTGTAATGCTGCTTTTATGTACAGCGATGAAGAATAGTTCACCCTTCTTCATTTTTTATCACTAAAAAAACGAAGCAAAAAAGTGTTGGGCTCTGTGAAACGTGCAATTAACGTTGTACATTTAATCATCGTCTACCACGTTCACTCTGCCCAAACCCGCATTACCTCAATTCTTATTTATGTCTGCATCTTCAAAGAAAAACAAAAATACCCCTGACAAGGGGGTTAGGGGGTTAAAAAAACAAAAAAACAAAAACTAGAATTACTTACAATGGTTATTGTACAAAGTTTTTATTGACAAATAAATAAAATAGTGTAGAATAGACAACCTAACTAACCCCGACAGACAATGAAAAAGTCTCCTTCTACTTCCAAAAGCTTTTTAGAGAGCCTAAAGAATCCATTGAATCGTTTTGCGATTATTGGAGTTTTAATGGGGGGTGTTGTTGCTCTTCCTACCAATGCTCATGCGGAGGATAGGGCAGAGAAAGCTGAAGCCCAAAAAATAATTGAAAAAAAAGAAAACGCTGAGGAAGACTATCTAAGGCGACGAAAAATAAAGTTTCATCTTCGACAATTTAAGATTAAGAAGTCTTCATCTTTTATACGCGAAGAAGAGCTAGCTCCTTATCCCATGTGTCTTAGAAAAAGCTATGGAAGAACTTGTGCATTGGCAGATAATAGTGATAATTCACCTAAAAAATCCACTCAGGGGTAATTGATATGTCAGTTGAGCGGTTAAATCATAGAGACATCCCATCTCAAAAAGAGCTGAATACAAAAAAAACACGACGCTGGTTGTGGTTGATTTTGGCAGTCGCTTTGGTGGGAGGAGGAATAGTGGCTAACGAAGTCTTAGAAAAGAAAGAATGTCAGCCAGTTAAATTTAAGCCTGCACGAGCATGTATTAAGTGTAAAAGTCCATCAAAGAAAAAAGAAGAGAAGCCTAAAAAAGAAAAAAAATCAAAACCATACAAGGGTAGAAAGCGATACAGAAATTATGAGTATGCTTAAAGTGGTTTAGATAGAGTAGATAGCTTGCATATTCCTTTTAAATATGCTATAATTTTAAGACAAATAAAAAATAAAAAGCATGAAAGAGGAAATCCTAAAATTAATGGAGCAGCTGAAAGGCGAAATTTCTCCTGAGAACATAAAAAAAGTTCAGGATAATCTCGATGCAATGCCAGAGGAGGCAAAGCAACGCCTTTTAAATCAATTTCAAAATGCAGTTCATTTAAAGGGGTTGATCAATGAATACGATGACCAACGTAGTGCTGTTTTAAAAGACGCTCAAGAGCAATTCAAGGCAATTGAGGGTAAGGTAGAGCAAAAATACAAAGAGGCTTATAAACAAGCTGAAGAAAAAGAAGAAATAGAATCTCAAAAAAACGCCGAAGAGGCATTAAAGCAAATTTAATTTTTTATTTAATTTTTTATGGCAGAAATATTTAAAGCAGAGGCAAGTGATGAGGGCGTAAAAGTTGAAGAAGGTGCTAAATTTAGTCCAGAAAATGGAGATAAATATGATCCTAGGGAAAGTGTACAAGGACGATGGAGTGATGAGTCTTATATGGAGACCTCTTTAAAGAGACTCAATGACACCATTAATGAAATGAATAAGAAGCTGAATGAGGCAACTGGAGGAGGCTTTGACATGTCATCAACTGATAGTGAAGAGGCTAAGCTGTTGACTCAGGTCGTTCAAAAAAAACTGAATGATGTTGGTGCTAACTTTATGCAAGAGTTGGGAAAGCTTGATACTCCAGATAGCGCGTTGGATAAGGGTTGGGCTGACGCTAAAAAGTCAGAATTGATTAGTAATTTGATTACAAAACCCCTTGATACTTTTATTAATGGTGAATTGGATCCAGAAACCTATGATCGTTCTGAATCTGAGGCAGATCAGCTTATCGCAGCTGTTGAGGAAAGTGAGGGGAGTCGTGATGAGTTTGCTATGTCGATGATGACTCCCGAAGAAAGAAAAAAAGCCGATATCGATCATAGAGCAGCAAGTGCTTCAGATACTCTTAGTAGCTTGTTTGGCACTGAAAATGCTTATACTTCCAATGCCCATGAGGCAGATAAAGCGGAAGATTAAAGGTATTCATTCAAAAATCCCTCGTCCGATTCGGACCATATTAGAACCTTCTTGAATCGCCAATAGAAAATTTTCACTCATTCCTATGGAACGGTAGGATACTTGAATCCAATTTCTGGGCTTTTTTTGCAATTCATCACAAAGGTTTTTTAGCTTTCTAAAGCCATTTATAGCCACCTTTTCATCGTCTGTTCGCTCACCAATCGCCATCAATCCCTCAATGCGAATATTGGGCAATACTGATGCTGTTTCAATCAAATTGGCAACTTCATTTGGAGGTAATCCGCCTTTTTGGCGTTCGCCCGAAATATTCACCTGAATCAGAATCGGCATCACTTTATCAATTTTTTGACATTCATCATTAATTTTCTGGGCAAGTTTCAGGCTATCGACGCTCTGGATCACGTCAAAAAGTGCCACCACTTCCCTTATCTTATTGCTTTGCAGGCGACCAATGAAATGTTTGGTGATATTTTTGGGAAGATGGGGGAGTTTTTCTTTGGCTTCTTGAAGTCGATTTTCACCAACATGGGTGATGCCAGCGGTAATAGCCTCCTGAATTTCACTCAGGCTTCGGCCTTTCGTCACGGCAATCAGCGTGATCGGTTCTGAGACAATTTCGACAATCTGCTTTTGAATAGATTGAATGTTTTTAGGAATACTCATAAATTCATATTACCTTTTATTGATATGCAAGATAGAGTTATGATAAAATTAAATAAATTAAAAATAAAATAGATCATGAAAAAGATATATCTCATTGGGGCAATAATTGTCTTTCTGCTTATTTTAGTACTTGCTATGCCACAGATCGGTTCTACTTGTGTGTGGTATTTAATCAATCCAAATTCAAATCCGACGCTTGTTTTATTCCAAACAGCAGGATTGGGAGCGATTATGGGGGGGTTTTTAGTCTTATTTTGGAAGGCTGGTAAAGAGGAGGCGTCTGACGATGACGACGATGACGACAGTCCAGCTGTTTAAAAGAGGGTACAAAAAATACCCATGAGTAAAAAACATATTCTAGTTTCAAAATAAAAAATACTTTTTGTCAATCAGATAATATGGCTCCTTTCAGCCATTTTTTTTAAATGACAAAAAAATGTTACAAAAAAATACTTGCCAATAAAAAACGGTCTGTGTATAAAATATGTGCACAAAAAAATGCATCAAAAATAAAAAGGCAAAAGGAAATAATTAAACAAAAACCTTTCGTCCTATTTCTTTATCTTTGATTTTCTTATGTTAAAAGCCCTATTCAGCTCTAAGGCACGTATTAAATTGCTCACCGTTTTTCTACTCAATCCCGACGAGGAGTATTTTATTCGTGAGCTAACAAGAAAGCTTGATGAGCAGATCAACTCTATTCGTCGTGAATTGGATAATTTGAAAAAAATTGGCCTTTTAAGAAGTCGAGTTAAGAATCGTAAAAAGTATTTCTTTTGTAATAAAGACTTTGTGATTTTTAATGAATTGCGAGACATTATTTTAAAAGCAATGAATAACGATGGTGACTTGATTCGAAAAATCGGAAAAATCGGAGAGGTAGATCTATTGCTTTTGTCAGGAGTATTTGTTGGCAAGCAGGCACCTGTTGATCTTCTGATCGTTGGAGATTTTGACAAGGAGAAGTTTCAAGGTCTTTTATCGGAACATTCGAAGTCAGGAAAGGATCTAAAATTCACCAGCATGACCAAGCGCGATTTCTTGTATCGATTAGAAATGAAAGATAAATTCATAAGAGATTTAATTTTGGATGACAAGACAATCGTTGCTATCAATAGGCTGAAAAAAGAATTAGAAAAGATCCGATATTAAAAAAACCTTGCTTTTAACCTAGAAGTTCTCTAAATTATACAAGCAATTTTTACCAAGCTTATCGCTTATTGCTTACCCCTTAATCATTACACGAGATGCATTCCCTTATCCGAGAAGTACAAAAAGAACAATTAAGAAGAGTTCCTGAAGTGAAGACAGGTTACACTGTTCGTATTCACCAAAGAATTAAAGAAGGAGAGAAAGAACGTACTCAGATTTTTGAAGGATTGGTGATTAAAACAGGGCATGGTGAAGGTTCTGAAAAAACCATTACGGTACGTAAGATTGTACAGGGGATTGGTGTTGAAAAAACATTCCCATTGCATTCTCCAAATGTGACTAAAATCGAAGTTAAGAAAAAGGCGAAAGTAAGGCGTTCAAAACTTTACTACATGCGTGAACGTTCTGGTAAATCAGCTCGTTTGCAGGAACGTCACGTAACCGATGCAGAACGCGCGGAGGAGGAATCTAAAATGGACGCTATGATTCAGGAAGCGGTTAAGGCGGATGAAAAGAAAAAAGCTGAGGAAATAAAAGCAGAAGCGCCAGAGGCTGTAGCTGAAGTATCTGATGATGCGGTTCAGGCTGAAGCTCCTGAAGCCGTTGAGCCAGCTGAGAAAGTTGCTGAGGAGGTAAAAGAGGAGGCTGCTCCTGCTGCTGAAGATTCTGAACCAGCTAAGGAAGTGGCTGAAGAAGCTCCTGCTGAGGAAGAAGAAAAGCCAGCTGAATAATCTCATTTTACACTCAGTTGCCAACCACCCTATATATAAATAGGTTTTTTGATATAATACAGTCATGAAAATAGGCTTGATCGGAAATTACGGGGCGACCAACGCAGGAGATGAAGCTATTTTACGAGCAATTCTCAATAGTCATTCGGAGCATGAATGGGTGGTTTTTTCGGCAAATCCAAAAGAAACAGAGAGTGAGCTAGGAACAAAATCAGTAGCCCTGTTCCCATTGGGATTTCGCTCTTGCACGAAACATGGTTTTAAAAAATCAATGAAAGCACTTCGATCCGTCGACGCCGTGGTTTTGGGGGGTGGGGGATTGATGCAGGATGAATATCTATTTGCCTGTTTTTTATGGGCTTGGCAATTGTTTTGGGTAAAGTTTTTCAGTAAACCTTATTTCATCTATTCAACAGGAGTTGGCCCACTTAAAACATGGATAGGAAGAAGGCTGACGAAATGGGTTTATCAAGATGCAGTCGGTATAACCGTTCGTGATGCGTCTTCATACAACACTTTGCATCGATTGGGGTTGCCAGATGATAATGTTGAAATTACAGCAGACCCCGCTTTTTTATTTAAAAGTGTTGAGCATGAACAGGCGAGGACGCCTCATACCTATATCATTTCACTAAGGCCGTGGCTCAAGTACAACACAAAAATCATTAATATTTTCACCAACTACCTCTTAAAGCTCAAAGAGGAAAAAGGGGCTAAGTTTGTTTTTGTGTGTATGCAAAGAATCAAAGAACATGATCATCGTGTGATTGATCCTATTCTTAAGAGGGTGAATGGAACATTGTTGATTCCAAAGAATTACTCCGAGTTGTTGCAGGCGATGAGACAGGCCGAATTTGCTATTGGGATGCGTTATCACTTTTTAATTGCCGCTATTCTCACTCAAACACCCGCTTTAGCAGTTAGCTATAGTCATAAGGTCGACAGTCTCTATAAGTATTCAGTTTTAGAGCCTTATCACTTATCACTTGCGGATTTAACAGAAGAACACCTTGAGAAGAAAATGAAGCGGCTTTCAGTGGATTACAATAATATTAAGCTTTACCAGAAGCGTCGCTTAGAAGATTTTAAGGAATTGGCTGAAAAAAATAAGGAATATTTTGATGGATTCATAAAAACATTGACCCCAAGCGGTGAAACTGTTAAAGTCTCTGAGCCGAATTCCACAAGGGAGCACAGCAGGCAAAATAATTCAGATAACCAATAACGACATGTTCGCAATTGTAGAAATTACTGGAAAACAGCACAAAGTCACTAAAGGTGACGTGTTGAAAGTGGAAAAAGTAAAAGGGACTGAGGAAGGAGGTAAAGTGAAAACCGATAAGGTTTTACTTCGCTCTGATGGGAAAAAAACTGATATCGGCGCTCCTTTTGTGTCCGGTGCCAGTGTTGAATTCACTATCAAAGAACACGGAAAGCACAAAAAAATCAAAGTCTTCAAAAAGAAGTCTAAAAAACGATACGAAGTAACTCAGGGGCATCGTCAGCAATACACAGAAATCGAGATCACAGCAGTTAAGTAAGTTTCCCCAAAACATCTTCTAGATCCTTTGGAAGCGGCGCAGTCAACTCTATGACTTCGTCGTTTTTTGGTAATTTGAATTTCAGACGCGCCGCATGAAGAAATTGACGTTTCAGCCCTAGCGCGTCGAGTTTTGAATTGAGGACTTTATCTCCATACATAGCGTCCCCGCAAACGGGATAATTGATCGAAGCGAAATGAACACGAATCTGGTGGGTGCGCCCCGTGACGATCTGAACATCCGTTAAACTGTAATCACCCACATATTCCTTCACTTTATAGTGAGTGAGGGCATATTTAGCCTTTTGTCGCCCAGAAACGCGCATATCTTTTTCCCCGTGCAATTTTTCGAGCGGAGCTTCGATACTCCCTTCTTTGGGGCTTAAATGCCCTCTCAAAAGCGTAATATAGTGCTTCTTAATGGTTCGTTCCTGAATTTGCTTCGAAATGTGATGATGAGCCTTGTCGTGTTTCGCTACAATAATAATCCCCGAGGTGTCTTTATCGAGGCGGTGAACGATTCCTGGGCGTTTTTCACCCCCTATTCCACTCAAGCTGTCTTTACAGTAATACAGAACCGCATTCACCAAAGTTCCCGAAACATGAGCACCGTGATCGGTTGGGTGGACCACCATTCCAGGGGCTTTGTTGACCACTAAAATATCAGAGTCTTCATAGATCACATCCAATGGAATATCTTCAGCTTGAACGCCCACTTCTTTGATGGATGGGATTTCCACAATCAACTCATCTTCATCCTTTAATTTATAGGAGACTTTTATAGTCTTTTTGCTGTTCACAAAAACATGTCCGTTTTTCACTAGCTTTTGAATGAATGAGCGGGTCAGATCGGGCTTTACTTTGGCTAAATACTGGTCAATCCGAAGCCCAGCGTCCTCTGATGTGGCAGTGTAATGTCTCATAAAACATTGTTCATTTTACAGTTAAATTGAAAAACAGAAACAAAAAAGTTTGACTTTCGTTCTATAATCCGTAAAATACTCTTGTTGCAGACAGCAGGCAGCCCCGATAAATCGGAGCAGTAAGACCCGCCGAGACACAAATCATTTAGCACTTCGAATTTCGAATTTCGCATTTATTTGTCTCACGTCTGCTGATGCTGAGATTTTTTTTTATCTCAATTTGTATTTGTAACTTGTAACTTGAAACTATTATGGCTATTACAAAACAACAGAAAGACGATATTTTACAGGGGTTGGTCGATAAATTTGCTAAGTCAAAATCAGTTATATTTACCGATTACCGTGGTCTGGATGTAGCAAGTGTTTCCGACCTTCGTACTAAGTTGCGAGAGGGGGGAGCTGAAGCAAAAGTAGCTAAAAAAACACTGATGCGTTTAGCAGCTAAAGATCAGAAAATCGATGAAATTCCAGATGAAATTCTTGATGGCCCAGTGGCGGCTACTTTTTCTTACGAAGACGAGTTGGGTGGTTTAAAGATTCTTTTTAATTTCTCTAAAGAAAACGAAAAGCTAAAATTACTAGGGGGAATTATCGACGGAAAGATTGTAGGAAAAGACGAAATCATCCAGTTGGCTAAATTACCTAGTCGTGATGAGTTGTTGGCAAAATTGATTGGCTCCATGAATGCTCCTGTATCTGGTTTTGTTGGGATTATGAGTAACTTGATGAGTGGTTTTGTCCGTGTTGTAAGTGCCTACAAAGAAACATTACCAGCGGACGGTGCAGCGCCAGCTGAAGTCGCTGAAGAAGCCCCTTCTGTTGAAGTTGAAACTGAAGAAAAAACCGAGAAAGAGGCACCAGCAGAAGCTCCAGCTGAAGAATCTGAGTCTACTGAAGAGGCTCCATCTACCGAGGAGGCGG
>DAOWGG010000008.1 GCA_030637565.1 Candidatus Peregrinibacteria bacterium
GCTAAAAAGCCTAAAAACACCATGAATGAAGATGTAAAAGTACTCAGCGATTCTATTAGGGAAAATCCTGAAGAGCTTAAAATTATCAATCAAGCTTTTGGTGCGATGATGCATAAACAAGATCGTGTGGCAGGTGTTCAGGTAACCCCAGAGCAACTTGAGACTATTATCCGAACAGCAGTCGATCATATTGAAATCGATGAGGAAAGTGAGGCAGCTATAGACATTCGAGACACCCTTTCTGAAGAAGGTAGAAAAGAACTTTTTGTCGAGACTCCAAAACGACTTGGAGATTTGGTTAAAATGAGCTTATCAGCTGACAATCTTCCTAGTGTTGCCCAAAGCCTTCGTGAACAGTTAGAAAGAATTAAGGTTTCTCAAACTTCTGAAGAATTTCAAGAACCTGCAGAAGTTATTGAACTGTCTTCTAGTGAAGAAGAAGCTCAAGAAGAAGCTCAAAAGGAAGGGAACGTAGCTTAAATCTTTCGCTCCTGAATTTCTTCAGTGATCGCCTTTAAAAAACTATTGAATTTGAGGGTTTTCTGCTCCTTGGTTTTGTAATCACGAACCGCGACAGAATTACCCTCTTTTTCTTTGTCTCCTAAAACCAGCATGTAAGGGATTCGTTGCTTCTCTGCCTTTCGAACGCGCTTTCCTAGGCTGTCATCGGCCCTCATTAATTCTACGCGAATACCTGCCTCAAAGAGCCTATCAACGACCTCCTGAGCGTATTTCTCATGGGCTTCAGACACTGGAATAGCAGCCACCTGAACGGGCGCTAGCCATGCTGGGAATACACCGCCAAAGTGTTCAATGAGGAATCCGATGAGTCGTTCATGAGTACTTAGTGGTGCACGATGGATACAAAGTGGCACCTGCTCCTTTCCTTTTTCGTCGATGTAAGTAAGTCCCATTCGTTTTGGCACTGCAAAGTCGACTTGATTGGTGGCCAAAGTAAATTCACGGCCAATCGCACTCCATACTTCGATGTCGATTTTTGGTCCATAAAAAGCAGCCTCATCTTCTACTTCTACAAAATCCACTCCTGATTTCTTCATCACTTTTCGCACCATTGTCTCTCCTTTCTTCCACAACTCGGGTTCATCCACGTATTTTTTCCCGAGTTTTTCAGGGTTATGAAGTGATAGTCGCATTACAAATTTTTCAACGCCAAAGATTTTGAAATAGTCGAGATATAATTTGGTAACTGCTAAAAATTCTTCTTCAAATTGACTTTCAGTACAGTAAATGTGAGCGTCGTTCATTTGCATACTGCGCACACGCATTAAGCCGAATAGAGCCCCTGAGTCTTCGTATCGATAACACGTTCCGTACTCTGCAAGACGCAGAGGAAGATCACGATAACTTTTAGGAACCGCCTTGTAACACATGTGATGATGAGGGCAGTTCATTGGCTTTACATAATATTCATCCTCTCCATCCATCTTCATTGGCGGGTACATGCTTTCGGCATACAACGGTAAATGCCCCGACATTTCATAAAGCTTTCCTTTGGTTAAATGGGGAGTTCGAACGCGAACGTAACCCGCTTTGTATTCCATTTCTTTAGCGAGCTTTTCAAGCTCTTCAATCATCACGGTTCCTTTAGGTAGCCACAACGGAAGTCCTGGTCCTACATTTTCGTCGAAGGTGAATAGTTCCATTTCTTTTCCGAGCTTTCGATGATCGCGCTTTTCCGCCTCTTTCATCATCTCAAGGTATTCCTGAAGTTCTTCCGGGGTATCAAAAGCCAATCCATAAATACGCTGAAGCATCGGTCGCTTTTCATCGCCACGCCAATACGCCCCTGCAATTTTGCTGAGCTTGAATGTTTTTGGATTGATTTTACCAGTCGATTCTACGTGAGGCCCTCGACACATATCGACGAAAGTACCGTTTTTATAAAAACTGAGCTCTTTCTCTCCCCCCTCTTTTAAGTCCGCTGCTAATTCGACTTTGAAATCCTGCTTAGTACTTTTTAGAAATTCCATCGCCTTGTCGATCGGCTCGTGATACTTTTCGAACTTTTGATTCTGTTTGATAATGTGCTTCATCTTTTTTTCGATGATCGGAAGATCTTCTGGAATCAAGGTGCGAGGGAGTTCAAAATCATAATAAAAACCATTGTCGATATCCGGACCAATGGCTAAGTTAGCTTCTGGGAACATATCGAGGACGGCCTGTGCCATAATATGAGCGAGAGAATGGCGTTTTTCGTGAAGCGTTGGAGCTTTATCGGACATAAAAATAAAAGTTAAAAAAATCTGCTAGAAATAAATTCTACCAGGGGTCCAATATAAATCGGACGGTTCCACCCTGCTTGCCCGACTTTACATCGGACCGCTCTTGATGATGTTTGAAAACTTTTTTGAGGTAGTATTTTTAGTGCGCTACGCAGGTGACTTCCAGTCGCGATCACCATTCCCTGTGTCGTGACCCAAATGGATCGTGACTATCCGCTCGCTTTCTAAAAACATGATCTCAAAATCAAACGCTTTCTTCTTTCGTGCCGAATTATATCGATTCATTTTCATCGGGTCAATTGCATGAAAGCTAATTGATGACTGACCTAGCAATGTGTTATATTATTTTTTGTTTGTAATAACTGCATTATGACAGGACTCGTCCTCTTTGTTTACATTGTTCTGATGATTATCTTCTTGGTGGCAAGCGCCTTGATTATTCGTCATGCAATCACCTATGGCTATTTAAGCAGTCGATTTAAAAAGGTGGTTGCTGTCTTCACCATCGTTTCGATTGGGGTAATTATTTTTTCGATTTACCTGATCATAAAGCTCTTCGACACCCCCTCCTCGTCTTCGCCTTATTCAACCCCCTCCACCCCCTCTTCAAGTTCAGAAATTAACTTTTAATAAAGCAGTATGCAATATGCCATTCCCGGACTGTCGGCTTTTGCGCTCACTTTTATTTCGTGCCTGATTGCCCTGCGGCTTTTTCCGAAACTCGGACTTTTGGATCGACCCGACAAATATGGGCTCAGGCGAAAACCAATTCCTTACCCTGGGGGTATTTTGCTTTATTTGGTTTTTTTAGTCCTCGCTTTGATTTTTTTTGAACCCACCATTAAACTGCTCGGGCTTTTATTGGGAAGTGGTATTTTGGTATTAGTCAGTTTTTTGGATGATCGATTGGATATCTCCCCCTGGATTCGTTTACTGGTTCAAATTTTAGTCGCTGCGATTTTAGCGGGCGCGGGCATTTGGATTGAAACGATTACCAATCCTTTTGGCGGATTTATTCCTCTCGATGAGATTAAGATTACGCTTGAGTGGGGTAAAATGGCTTACACCTTGGTTCTTTTCTCTTCTCTTTTTACGATCATTTGGGTGGTACTAGTGGTGAACACGATGAACTGGCTGGATGGAATTCCTGGATTGGTGAGTGGGCTGACGGTTTTGAGCAGTCTTGTTCTTTTCTTTCTGAGTATTTCGGATTTGGTGAGTCAGCCTGAAATCGCAATGATGGCTATTATTGTCGCAGGAATCGCATTTGCCTTTTGGCTATTTGACTTTTATCCCGCCAAAATTCTCTTGGGTGATTCAGGTGCCATGTTTTTTGGCCTGCTGATTGCCGTGATGGCTATTTTTTCGGGGGGAAAAATCGCAACTGCCTTTCTAATTCTTGGTTTTGCGATTTTGGATGCCCTGTATGTAATTATTCATCGGATTTATAACAAACGCGCTCCTTGGAAAGGGGGTGAATGGGATAAATTCCGCAAAGCCGTTCATCTGCAC
>DAOWGG010000147.1 GCA_030637565.1 Candidatus Peregrinibacteria bacterium
AACCCCTTTGACCTTATGGATAGCACATCAAGCAAGCAACAGAATCCAAGCGGAAATCCAGCTTTAACCGTATTGCAAGAGAACGACCTTAACCTTAAGGAAGTTATTGATGACATGTTTTTGGTTTTAACTGACAAAGAAAAAGATGTGATTATTAAGCGTTTCAGCTTAAATAATAAGCCACGTCAAACTCTTGATAAGATTGGAAGACACTATTCGGTGACTCGTGAGCGTATTCGTCAGATTGAAAACATTGCTTTAAACAAACTTCGTCGAACGGTTAGTAATACAAAACTTCGCTTGGTGAATCGTTTGGCTAAGCAATTTATTGAGGATGAAGGTGGGGTAATGCTTGAATCTGACATCATCAATAAAATGCTTCAGAATATTTACAGCACCTCTCAGGTGGATGGAAGCATTATCGTTCTATCACTTAACTGTGATGCAGAACTTCGAAAATCTCCTCGAACCGCTACTTCAGAAGCATTTTGGATGTTTAAAACCATTGCTCTTTCAGAGGTTCGTAAAATTGCAGAATCTTCTATTACTACTCTAAAGAAAAATGGAAACATCATGACAGAAGATCAGATTGTTTCTACTGTTAAAAACTTAAACTTATTCAAAGACAAGGCTGCCTCTTCTAAGATGATCATTTCTTGTCTTAAAACTGATAAGCGTGCTCGTAGCATTGATGGAAAGTGGGGGCTTATGGAATGGCGTCATGTTAATCCACGAAGTATTCGTGATAAAGCGATCATTGTTCTTGAAAAATCTAAAAAACCTCTTCACTTTGTTGAGATTGCTAATCGCATCGCTGAAACTGGTTTTGATAAAAAAATGGTAACCGTTCAGGCGGTTCACAATGAGCTGATCCGTTACAGCCAATTTGTTTTGGTAGGCCGTGGTCTTTATGCTCTTTCTTCTTGGGGATATGAGCCTGGAACCGTTTCTGATGTGATTGAAAAATTACTTGAAAAGAACGGGGCAATGCCTAAGAAAAGAATCGTTGAAATGGTTCTTAAGCAACGTAAGGTTAAAATTGGAACTATTTCTCTCAACCTTCAAAAGAATCCACACTTTGTTCGTGTCGGTCGTGCAGTTTACGATCTTGATATGGATAAAAAATAATTGTTTTAACTTCAAAAGGCCCATCTCTGCTTCGGCAGGGGTGGGTTTTTTAGTAACTAACCCCCTCCCGATTTCATCGGTGGTACCCCTTAATTAATGGATAGATCAAAGAGGGGGTTACTAAATACTGAATTATCTCCATTGATTTTCTCTCTAAAATTTGCTATAATTATTAGATTTGAATAAGATTAAACAAACACCCAAAATAAAATGACTCAAAAACCGATTCAAAAAATCACCTCATTCCTCGTTTTATTCTTCGCTTTTTCTCCTCTTACATTGGCTCAGATCTTCAAGGGGGAAGTGACAGATCCTGTGACTGGTGAAACCTTAAGTGACGCAGCAGGCGGAACGGCGGCGATTGGCAGCACTTTAGCTTCCACTGGTGTTGCAGGAACAGGAGATATCGGTGATTTGGTTTTAAAATATGTGAACTTTTCTTTGCCGTATTTAACCCTAGCTGCTTTTGTTGGTTTTGTTTATGCGGGCTTTTTGTATGTAACGGCTTACGGAAACGACGATCAGATTCAGAAGTCCAAAAAAATTCTTATTTACGCAGTGCTTGGATTGATCCTTGTGATCCTTTCATTCAGTATTGTTCAGCTATTTACTCAAGATCTTGTTGAAGGCATTAATTAATATGAAATTTAACTTCCTAAAGCATTGGACAAAGTTCTTCGGAGCCATCGCATTGGTGACAGTTTTCTTGTTTAGCAGTGGTTACCAGGCGCCTGATGCTTTTGCCCAGACAGGAACTCCTGTAGGCGTGGGAGATATTGGTGGTGCTGATTCGGGGAGCGATTTATCCTCAGGTGGTTCTGGATTATTTATTCCAACGGGAAATGTTGAAATCAGTAGTTCTATTTCAAAGAAAAGCTTTGGGGAAACGTTGCTTTCGATGGTGAATTATTTCACTGGTTTTCTTGGCTTTTTAGCCACTCTCGCTTTCATTTATGCGGGTGTTTTGTGGATATTAAGCGGAGGGAATGACGAATCGATTACAAAAGCGAAGAAGATTATGACGTATGCCGCCTTGGGTATTGTGGTGGTACTTCTTTCCTTCTCTATTGTTACCTTTATTACCAATTCAGCAGGAACAGGTGGAGGGTCTCCTTCAGGATCTGGGCAGGGCGAGACTTGTGGAGGTACTATTTGTGCCTTAGATGAGACTTGTGCCTTTAATGAAGAAAATGAACCTGTTTGTACGGCATTGCCTTACACCAGTCAGCCTGATGCACCTCGTGAAGGGGTGCGTGGAGGGCCAACCACTCCAGCAGTGAACGATAATTTAAATGCCATTGATGAATTGATGCAAGGGCTTGATAATTTGCTGGATGTTGGTGGGGTGGATATTAGCACAATCCCTTCTGGTAATTTGGATACGATGATTGATGCGGTTGAAGATGTAATTGCCAGTGGCGTTGATGTGGATGGAGAGACTCTTAGTGATAGTGAAATTCGTCAGCTTGAAGACTTTGTAGAAGGGCTTTCTAATTTAGATTTCCTTCGTGAGGAGCTGGATAAGCTTCAGGAAAATATGCCAAATAATCAAGAGATCAATGAGGCTTTTGATGATGTGTCAGGGAATTTGGATGATTTAATCAGTGATCCTTCGAATACGATTAAATACAATCGATTTGAATCAAAATATAAAAAACTTAAAGAGCTTATTCGTTCTTTCCCGATTGTTCAGGCGCGTATCTTTGCTCTTCCAGGAGAAGGAAATGTTCCTTTTACGGTTCAATTAGATGGTTTGGATTCTATCGATCCAACCGGAAAGACGATTAGTGAATATGAATGGACTTATTTAGACAATCAGGGCAACCCTGTCTCTCTTGGTTCTGATCCTGTGGTGGTGACGGAATTCACTGAAGCAAATGCTTATGCCGTTCGCTTGCGTGTGTCCGCTTCGCCCGACGATGAAGGGTACGATACGGCTTTGGATGGCGTGTCTGTGGTTCGAATTAAAGCCAATCCACCTTCTTCGGACGTTCGGTTTAGAATCAATGGTTCTGAGGCTGGTGATATTTTTAATGTCACCCTTAAGGAGGCTGAGGCGGGTATTTCTTTTGATCCCAGCCCTACAACACCAGCATTGGGTCGTAAAATTGAAAAATATAACTGGTTCTTTGGAGACTCTTTCGAAGAAGTTCGAAATGTACCTTCTACTGTGATCCATACCTACAAAGAGACGGGTGAGTATTTTGTAAAACTTGAAGTGACTGACAATCTTGGTATTGATGACAAACATATTGTTAAAATGTTTATTAAGTCGTTGGCTGCCGATATTCGTGTTTCTCCGTCTAAGGGGAATGTGAATACGGAATTTACTTTTGTTGGTGGAGGTTCTCGTTCTGACGATGGACTGATTAAAGATTATGAATGGAATGTTGTTGATTCTGAGGGGCGAACGGTTTTTGAAAGCGAAGATGCTTCATTTTCTTATCGATTTAACCGCCCTG
>DAOWGG010000129.1 GCA_030637565.1 Candidatus Peregrinibacteria bacterium
AAGCGGGCTTTTGAAGGAAGAATGGAGTACTAAGTTATCTCATATCTCATATCTCAGATCAGAAATTGACCTAAGAGGAAGGGGTTGCTATATTAATTCCCTCTAATTTTTTATTATGACACCCTCCCAAAAAATAAATGTCAGATTAATTAGTGCTGAAGACAGAACAAAGCTTTCAGAGGAAAGAATGGAGCTTCAGCATGGAAGTACTGTAGGCGATTTAGCAGGACAAATAAGAGCCAAAAGTATTCGAATTTGGAATATGGGATGGGGAACGGAGGGGAATGAGGACCTTGATATGGGAGAAATACTAAGAAGGGGAGGTGAGTATTTTGCCTTTTTCAAAGATTAAGTTCCATTATCGCTACTATCAGTGGTGGGGGCAGCAGGCCCTTCTTCGCCAACCATCATATAAAGCGGACGAGCTTGATAATTGCTGTAAATGTGTTCGATAATATCTTCTTTGGATTCATCTCCATGGCTTATTCGTCGATACCAACTGGCTTGAAATCCAGCGTGCGCACCACCAACAATTTCCTTTTCTCCAGGAGCTAATTGACTCGTGGTTTCAATTCGTGTGGGCGGGGGATTTCGATAGCTGTAATACCAAGGTCCAATCAAATCCACATGGCGATCCACTGCCGTACCATAGATGTTTGAGTAGGCTTTATTGTCGATCATGGTGGTTTGAATCAGAATATGATCCTCGGTGTCGTTTGTGAATTTTAGATCGGGAGAGGGAATGTAAATGTTCGCGTCAAGCCCCTGAGGATCGTAATAGCTCACCGCATACGAATGATTTCGACGTTCGTTAATAGGAAGGCCAGAAAATAAAATACTGCGGTAAACTGTAGTGGAAACTTGGCAAAGACCGCCACCGTATTCAGGAATGGTTTTATCTCCCTTGATAACTAATTCAGGAAGATAGCCCGTGTATTGATTCACGGCCCCTAATTTTTTAATCACACTCACCTTCTCCTTTGGGGGAATGAGCCATCCGTTAAAACGACTGAGGCCAACACGAATATTAGAGCGACGATTATAAGGAGAGCCAGAATAATCTGTTTCACCCATTCCAATCAGTTCAATAATTCCTTTTTCCTCAAGTTCAGGGCTAACCGTTACCGTTGCAGGGTCGACTTTGATCGGAAGGCGGACGTCTTCCTCTCCTTTTAAAAAGGCATCACGAATCAAATAAAAGGCTTTTTCATAATCAATCGATTGACCGCTGAAAGCAAACCCTTCAAAAATTGGCTTTCCTTCTTCATCCAGTGAAATCGTTACATCCTGTTTTTCACGATTGATTTCAGGGGCAACGTATTTATCTAAATAATCTTTAATTTCCACAAAATCAATCCCCTTGATCGATTCAGTAGAAAGATTGGCTTCAGTTCCTTTCTGTAGCTCAGGGTTTAAATTTTCAGGGAGCCTGACTTCAATGTCATTCCAAAACGATTTGAAATAGTTGTTTGTCCAATCGTGGCGATTGAGATTAACTTTCCAAATATTGAAATCAGTTTTAATACGAATATGACTCAATTCGTCATCTGCCAAAACTCCCTTAGGAGTAAGGATGACAAAAAAGAGGATGATGATCAGAGTTATTTTTTTCACAATTAGTTTAGGATCTGAAATCTGAGTTTTGAGTTAGTTATTTCTTTCGTGTCAAAAGCTTTATTAAAAGACGTTTTGCTAAGCCAAATTTTTGATCGTCTTTCAGAGCTTCCTTGCTTTTTAAAAAGACATCCATCGATTTATCTTTTAGGTATTTTCGAGTGTCTTCTCCCTTTTTGGGAGCAAGCGTTAGCCCGAGAATCGAACCAATGGCTGACCCAATCACGACACCAGTCAGTATTTTAAAAGCTCCTTTGACGACTTTTTTAGGTTTTTGCATAGTAAGTAGTGAGAAACACGTTCCGAACGGAATCGTAGGGTCGTCACATGTGACGACCAGTAGTGTAGTGAGGACTCCGATGTATTAATTTGCGTGCAAATTAGTGCAATCGGAGAGTGATTTCCCTATTGCGACAGAACAGGAATTTCCTCAAGGAAGCGTGTATTTAGTTAAAGTTGAAACAGTTTAATTATAGAGCAGTCATTTAAAATTTAAAATTGAATTTCAGAATAAGACTTCAAATGATCCAGTACGGCGGACTTTATCTGATCAAGTTCCTCCTGAGATTTGGCTTCCATGGTAATAGAGATACGAGGGCTGGTATTGCTGGCGCGAATGCCCGCCCAGCCTCCATTGCCAAAGTCGAGACGAATCCCATCCATGGTTTCAGCAGGGTAATCATCTTTAAAATGATCGGTGACCCTTTGAATAATATCGAACTTCACATCATCAGGACATTTGGGGCGAATTTCTGGTTCCGCAAAAGTTTTTGGAAATTCTTCAAATAGTTCAGACACCTTTCCATCTGAGTCACTCGCGATTTTAATCAGTCGGCATGCGGTCACCAAAGCATCATCGTAAGGATAGTAGTTTTCGGGCAAAAAGAAATGACCCGATTGCTCACCTCCAAGAATCGCCTTATGTTCATTCATCGCATCTTCCACATAGGAGTGTCCCACTTTACACATATAAGGCTTACCACCCCACTCTTCAGTTAGATCAAACAACACCTGAGAGTTGGAAACGGTATAAACCAAGCTGCCGCCTGGATGTCGAGAAAGAACATCCTTGGTTAAAAGCATCAGTGTTTTATCCGCATCAATAAATTCACCCTTTTCCGTTACAATGCCACAGCGATCTCCATCACCATCAAAAGAGATGCCGAAATCGGATTGGGTTTCTAGGACCTTCTTTTTCAAGTCTTCCAAATTTGCTTCCACAATCGGGTCAGGCTCATGATTTGGGAAGGTGCCATCCAATTCAGTGTAAAGCTCTTCCACATGATGGCCGAGTTTCCTTAAAAAAGTGGGGTAAAGCATGCCAGCGACTCCATTAGCCGTGTCGACCACAATTTTGAGTGGGCGGGAATAGCTGAAAATAGATTTGAGTTTCTTGAAATAATCATCCATTAAATTGGCGTGAAGCATCGCTCCTTCTCCTGCTGCAAATTCACCTTTTTCAATGACCTGATAAACTTCCTGAAGCATATCACCAAAGACGGCATGGGCATTTTTAGTCATCAGCTTAAACCCATTGTAGTGAGCAGGGTTATGACTGGCGGTTACATTACAGCCCGCATCAAATTCTCCGTAACAGTTCGCAAAATATAAATACGGAGAAGGGGAGAGTCCGAGATCCGTCACACCGCATCCACATTCCATTAACCCTTCAATAAAAGCCTTCTGCAATTCCTCACCATGAGTTCGGTTATCTCGCCCTACAACAATCGCAGGGCCGGGATTACCGGTTTTCTGAATCAGCCAGGTGGCGAACCCTTTGCCAATCAATTTGGCGTTTTCAGTATTCAGCTGGTCGGGATAAGTCCCACGAATATCATAGGCACGGAAGATGGTTTGAGGGATAGGCATAGAATATTTTGTTTAAAATCCTGCTTATTATAACAATTGCTGAAGTAGACTTGTAGATTTTTTATTATAAATATATG
>DAOWGG010000066.1 GCA_030637565.1 Candidatus Peregrinibacteria bacterium
CGCGTCGTTGCTCAACATCACTTCTCTGGCGGCGACACGACCCTCTCCGCTGGCATGCGGAATTAAAACCTGTGAAACCACCCCCTTTAATGTGTTGGCGAGCTGAGTTTGAATTTGCTGCTGCTGATAGGCTGGGAATACATCAATGATACGATCCACGGTTTGCGCGGTATCGGATGTATGTAATGTAGAAAAAACCAAATGCCCTGTTTCTGCCAGCGTCATGGCGGCGGCAATGGTTTCTAGGTCACGCATTTCTCCAATCATCACCACATCGGGATCTTGCCTTAGTGCACTGCGAATAGCATTGCTAAAACTATGTGTGTGCACGTTCACTTCGCGCTGAGTAATCAAACAGTTCTTGTTTTGGTAAACATATTCAATCGGATCTTCAATGGTGATCACATGAGCGTTTCGATTCGCATTTATATAATCGATCATCGAAGCCAGTGTGGTGGATTTTCCACTCCCTGTTGGACCAGTTACGAGCACTAATCCATTGGGCATTTGAACCAGCTGTTCAATGGATGTCCCTAGCCCCAATTCCTCGAGTGTTGGAATGGTTTCGGAAATCATACGGAAAGCCACTGCGGGTCCGAATCGTTCTTGGTAAATATTCACACGAAAACGGCCTGAACCGTTTGCGCTGAATGAAAAATCGAATTCTAGATTTTCTTTAAAACGTTTTTCCTGTTCATCATTTGTAATTTCTTTAATCACCCCCTCAATATCTTCTTTTGTAACCTCTAGATATTGATTGAGTGCCGCAATACTTCCGTTTTTTAAACGGACGATTGGATGCTGTCCCACCTGCAAATGCAAGTCGGGCGACTCTGAAGCGGATACTTCCTGAATGAGTTTTTGGAAATCCATTCTTTTTAATTAAAATAATCTATATATTATAGCATTTTCCTCTCTGAAAATCAAGTGTCACTGACTCTGAAAATCTGATAAAATGACTCGGTATGGACAAAAACCAAGCAAAAGATCGGATTGAGAAGTTAAAAGAGTGGCTTAAAAAGTGGAATTACGACTACTTTGTTTTGGATAAAAGCGATGTTTCTGAGGCGGCGCGAGACCAGATTAAAAAAGAACTTCATGAGCTTGAGGATCAGTTTCCGGAATTCATCACGCCCGACTCCCCCACTCAACGGGTAGGAAGCGCGCTCAGCGGTAAATTTGCGAAAATCAAACACATCACCCCTAAACAATCGCTCAGTGATGTTTTTAGCGATGATGAGTTAAAAGATTGGGAAGAACGCATTCAAAAACTGGTTCCGGGTGAAAACTTGGATTATGTGAGTGAGCTTAAACTGGATGGTCTCAATCTTTCGGTTATTTATCAAAAAGGGAAATACTACAAAGCCGTCACGCGTGGCGATGGGGTGCATGGGGAAGACGTGACACACACTGTTAAAACCATCAAATCGGTTCCGTTGGAGCTTAATGAAATCGATGGAATAAAACTGGAAGATTATCCAATTCTCGAAATTGGAGGAGAGGTTTTTATGAGCAAAAAGACCCTGAAGGCGATCAACGATGAAGGAGGACGGCAATTTGCTAATCCACGGAACGCGGCGGCTGGCACGGTTCGTCAGCTCGATCCAGCTATCGCCGAAAAAAGGAATCTGGAGATGTGCTTTTATTCGATTAACACTGCTTCCGATTCCCGATTCCCGATTCCCGATTCTCAGTTAAAAACACTGGATTTACTTCAGAAACTAGGGCTTCGAACGGAACCTCATACCGACCGACATTCTGACCTTAACTCTATCCTTAAAAAGATGAAGGAATGGGAACCAAAACGCGATAGTCTCGACTATGAAATTGATGGATTGGTGGTTAAAGTGAATTCCATCCGCCATCAGAATTTAATGGGCTCCACCGCCAAATGTCCGCGCTGGGCCACTGCCTATAAATTCCCTGCCGAACAATCCACCAGTCAGGTGCTCGACATCGATATTCAAGTGGGGCGAACGGGTGCCTTAACTCCTGTTGCGATCCTCAAGCCGACGTCGATCGCGGGGAGCACTGTTAGTCGAGCTACCCTTCATAATGAAGATGAAATTGAGCGAAAAGATGTTCGTATCGGCGATACCGTTGTGATTCAAAAAGCGGGTGATATTATCCCCGAAGTGGTCGAAGTTTTAAAAGATCTTCGAACGGGCGATGAGAAACCTTTTAAAATGCCGACGACGTGTCCTGTTTGTGATGGTGAAATTGATCGACCGGAAGGCGAAGTCGCCACACGTTGTATTAATCCCAACTGTTTTGCGGTTCATCAGCAACAATTGGAGCATTTTGTTTCGCGTAAAGCGTTCGATATTGATGGATTGGGTGAAAAAGTAACCGAACAACTGATTCAGGAAAAATTGATTGAAGACGCCGCAGATTTATTCACGCTTCAATACGAAGATTTGATTCAGCTCGAATTTTTTAAAGATAAAAAGGCTCAAAACCTGCTCGATGCGCTTGAAAAAGCAAAAATCATTTCCGCTCCCCGCTTTCTATTTGCTCTTGGGATAAGATATGTTGGTGAGGAAACCGCCGAGCTTTTATCCAACCATTTAACGCTACCCACTCAAACGGTTGAAATCAAAGAAGCGCAAAAAAAGGATCAGATGACTTTATTTGCCGAACCAACGGAATCCAAAAAAATCGAAGTGGCTGAAATAGAATCTCTGATCAAGGGAACCCAAGCGCTTTCTTTGGAGGATTTAAGCGGAATCGACGGGATTGGTGGCAAGGTAGCTGAAACTCTTTTTGAGTGGTTTAAAGATGAAAAAAG
>DAOWGG010000083.1 GCA_030637565.1 Candidatus Peregrinibacteria bacterium
AACCGCATCAATAACCTTAGATAAATCAACGGCTTGTACAGCAATACGAATATCAGCGCCCGTTTCTTCAGCCACTTCCTGATGAAATTGAGCAAGTGCAAGAGCGTTCTCAGCTGTCGCAGACTGATACGTTTTAAAATTCGTAATAATCATCTTAATAACAAAGTTAACATCTAAAATTACGAACTAAGAATAGAATCAAGTCATCCGAAAAACAACTTAATTCTTAATTCTTAACTCTTAATTCTTAACTAATTAAAACGCCCACAAAAGGAAAAGAATTGGCTCAGCAACCAAAAGGGTACCTACCAAAGAAAGATAAATCCATTTAGCGATTCGTTCTGATCGAAGCTTAGCCTCCATTTTAATCTTAATCTCTTCATTTTGCTTAACACGTTGATCCATAGCAGAGTAAGCATCTTGAAGGGCACGATCTTTTTTATTGAAATCAAGCATTGGAACCATGTGCTTCGCTTGAGCTTCAAGCTGACCAACGCGGTAAGTTGCCGCTTCTAATCGATCCTGTCTTTCTTTCAGATCACCTTTAACTTCCTTATACAATTCTTTGTAAATTTCCTGCTCAACTTTAGACTGACTCTTTTCGATCTTTTTAATCTTAACGTCTTTTACGGTTAGGTTTGTCTCATTAGATTCTTTCTTAATCGACTCCTCAGCACCTAGAATATTGTTTAGATTATCATCGTTAATATCCACCAAACGTCCAATATGTTCTTTGATGATTTTATCAACATCTACTTTTTTAATTAAAACACGACGACCGTCTTTTCGGGTTTTGAATCGGTGTTTACGCATATAACGATCCACGGTTCGAGTAGACACTTTTAAGATCTTGCTCGCTTCGATACGATCTACATATTGAGTTTTAGACATAGGGCGGTTGTTGTTTATTTTGTAAAATTTTGTCGAACTTTATCTCTAACATAAATGTGGACAAAGCGTTAAGACAAGTATAGACAGGGTGGACAAAATCGTCAAACCATTATGGTCAAAATCTGCCTATAATCAGAGTGACGAAAGTAGGAAATGATTGTCAGATATAAAAAAGTTGACAAATTTAAAAAGTCAAATAGAATAAACACCCTAATACCTTCCTAATGACGGGGAGCTATTGAACTAGGAGGTGACAAAATGTCTCCGCCGATTCCAAAGGGCAAAGAAGGTTGGATTATATTTTTAGTTGGAATAGCCTTCATCGTCCTGGTGTCTGTTCTCTTAGTTTACTGAGAGAAGAGACCCGCGCGTCGCTCATTCTTACTTGCTTATACGGCGAGTGGGGATGAGCTCTTTTTATTTCGTCAGCTTCTTAATAAATTCATCAAATAAATAAGCCGCATCTTCTGGTCCGGGGCTAGCTTCTGGATGAAATTGAACCGCAAACCATGGTTTGGTTTTATGTTTAACTCCCTCAACCGTTCCATCGTTCGCATTTTCAAACCACACCTTCCAACCTTTTGGTAAGGTTTTATGATTCACAGCAAACCCATGATTTTGAGAGGTAATGTAGCAACGCCCTGTTTCCAAATCAATACAAGGTTGGTTGGCACTGCGATGTCCGTATTTCAACTTATAGGTATCGGAACCAACCGTTAAAGCCATCAGCTGCGTACCCAAACAAATTCCAAAAATCGGTTTTCCTTCCTTCATCACATGCTGAATTGAATCCGTTGCCTGCATTGCCATTTTCGGATCACCAGGGCCATTAGAAATAAATAATCCATCATATTTTTCTTTTAGTTGAGCAATATCGTAATCCCATGGCATTCGAATTACTCTGCATCCTCGATCTAAAAAATTACGAATAATATTATGTTTAATTCCACAATCTAAAAGGGCGACCGTACATTTTACTTTCCCTTTTGGCTTTAAAACCGTCATTTTTTTAGGGGAAACTTCTGCCGCCAAATTGATTAAATTGGGGTCACTGAAAGTCATTGCTTTGGAAAACAAGGTTTTTTCAGAAGTGATTTTCCCCAACATCACTCCGTGTTCTCGAAGTTTTTGGGTGAGTGCACGAGTGTCCACATTTTGAATGGCTGGAATTTGATGTTTTTCCAGAAAATCCGAAAGACTTTTTTTGGCTTCCCAATGAGAATAGTCTTCAGAATATTCATTAACAATAATTCCTCGCAAATGAACCTTCATGCTTTCGAAGCGTTTACTCAAACCCGCATCCAATTTGCATTCACCAGGCACACCATAATTACCGATCATCGGATAAGTTAAAACCAAAATCTGCCCTCTGTAAGAAGGGTCCGTAAAGGTTTCGGGGTACCCAACCATTCCCGTATTAAAAACCACTTCACCATCCATAAACCAATCTTTTTTTTTCGGTTTACCCGTCGAAGCTTTAGCGGAGTTGGGAGAAAAACCGAACGAGTCACCAATGACTTCCGTTCCGTCTTTTAGAATCAGCTTTAATTTTGTCATATTATTCAGATGGCTTTAAATCCACAACTCTTAACTGCAATTTCTTTCGCCCATTCCATTCATTAATTTCCAAATTGCACACAAGGTCATGGGGTTTGGCTGGATCAATTTTATCAAGATGTTGTCCAAAACGAAAGGCAATTGCTCCAATGGTTTGATCACCATGTTGAATAGGGAATTGAAGGTGCTCAGCATTACTTCCAACCGATCGAAGTTTGAGAATTTTAACATTTTTAATCAATAAATTCGGTTGCGGATTCTCAGCACCAAAAGGTTCCAGTCGATTGATTTTATGGCAGGTTTCAAAGTTGAGTTCGTCAGGCTTGATTTCACAATCAATTGGTAGAGATCCAACAAAGTCATTTGGATCAATATTGGATTCACCGGCTTTTTCAACACGATCTAAAAACTCATTAATATTTTCTTTTGGAAGTGTAAAACCCCCTGCCATCACATGACCTCCAAATGCACTAAAAAGTTCACCTGCTGCTTCACGCACTGCTCCTGTAATATCGAAATTATCAACGCTTCTCATAGAGGCGACAAACTCAGTTTCTCGCTCTTGCATCGCAATGGTGGGTCGATGAAAACGATCCGCAACTCCGCTAGCAATCAATCCAAGAAGTCCGGATCTCCAGGCTTTGTTTTTAAGAACAATAATATTCGGAATCGATTCCATTTGTTCAATTTCAGCAACGGCTTCCTTAACGTATTGCTGAGTGTATTCTCGTCGTTCAGCGTTTAATTCATTCAATTTGGTCGCTTTTTCTAAGTTTCCAATCAGCAGCTCAAAGGCATGAAGAGGGTCGTCAATTCGACCTGCCGCATTGATTCGAGGACCGATCTGAAAACCAATAGTAGTACTCGTAATATTGTCAGTTGGTAGATTAGCTTCTTTTAAAAGAGCTAAAATACTTGCATGCTTTCCTTCATTCAATCGCTTCGCTCCCTCTCGAACCATAATTCGATTTTCACCCGTTAAAGCCATACAATCGGCGACAATCCCAAGAGCTACAATTCCCAGCTGGTGATCTAAATAGGTTTTTGCCTGCTCTTCATTCCATAAATCATTGGCTAAAATGGTGACTATTTTATAGGCCAAGCTTGCTCCACAAATTTCTTTATTTGGATATTCACAATCAGGGCGCTGAGGATTAACAATCGCGCAGGCATTCGGTAGTTTTTTAGGCATACTGTGGTGATCAGTCACCACCACATCGATTCCCAGTTCATTAGCCAGTTCAATCTCTTTAAAATTCGAAGTTCCGCAATCAACTGTAATAATCAGATCAATATTTTGCTCTTTGAATTGTCGAATGAAATAATCTTTTAGTCCGTAACCATCATTTTCACGATTAGGAAGGGTGTAGTGAACATCGGCCTCCACTTTTTTCAAAAAATCATACATCACCGCAGTGGCCGTCACGCCATCAACATCATAATCTCCAAAAATCATGATTTTTTCCTTGTTTTGAATGGCTTTTTTGATTCGATCAACCGCTTTGCTTACTTCCTTTAAAAGATTCGGATCGTGCAAATCGTCCATGGTTCCATTAAAAAACAATTCGGCCTTTTCAGGCGAATCAATACCACGATTCTTTAGCAACTTTGCAATAATCGTCAACTCTTCACTTTCATTCTTTATAACCCATTTTTTGCCTAGCAAACTCATAATCTAATTAATCAAGGAGGTGAGTATAATAGCCGATAGTTTTCGATTTTGGCAAATAGGTTTATTGGCTTTCTATTGACAAATTGCTATAAAAATGTTTAAATATAGGCTCTGTTTCAGGCCAAGTCATCCTCTTTTAGTACTCAGTCGTTTATCGATTTTGAGTCTAAAAATAAAATTAAAGGTGATTGAGTGTCTGAAAACAGAATTGATCTTATACAATTCGCTGATTTTTAGTGTCGGTTTCAACCTCATTTTCTAGATTTAGAAGGTGGCGTTGGGATCGACACATTAAGGTGTTGCCCAATTTTTTGTACGAATCTTATTTTTGGAGAAGATCATGAAGAAGATTTTGGTTGTACTGACTGTCATCTGCACAGCAAACATCGCGTTTGCGAAGACTCCGGTCTTCAAGGACAAGAAGCTGAAGGCGATGTCCGAATTGATCGTCGAAATGGGTGGCAACGGATATGCTGGCGTGCAGTCCGACAGCACGTCGATCGGCTGTGTTGCGGGAGTCAAGAACCCCGCGCTCGCTCGTTCCACGGCGCAGAACCGCGCTCGCGCACCCTTGGCCTTCAAGCTGGCCAAAATTGCCATGAAGAAATATCTGAGAAAAGAGCCCAATGGCAAGAAGCCCTTGGTATCCTTCCAGGAAGCAGTGTCCAGAAATATCGAGCCAGTTGACAACCAGTGTCGACCCTTGGGAAAAACTCAGGTGTGTTGCTCGAAGCTCAAAAAACGCAAATGAGCAACTGCAAGCCCCACCCCGTGGCATCCGCCACAACTCAATATTCAGCGAATTGTCAGACCCCTAATTCTGTTCCATCCAGAGCAGAAGGGGGTCTTTCAACATGGCTTTAGACCCCCTCGCTCCATTGGGCACTCACCCTTAATCAAGGGGGAGACGACATGATAGAGAGAAGTGAAAGAGTGACTGGGGGGTCTAAAGCCCTTGTTTTCAGAGAGAAAATTTGGTATAATATATAGATTTATTAATAACTGCTTGTTCTCTGAATTGAGAAATCCTTATATGGATCCAAATAAAATAACCAAAATCATCGAAAAGCTCCCCGAACTCCTTGAATGGATGAAGGTCTACGGATGGAAGGTGTTTTTGCTTATTATAGCGGGTTGGTATGCACTGAAATGGCTGATTAAAATTGCACGAATTATTTATTTACATCGCATGGCAAAACATTTGGTGTATTTAAAGGTAACCCTCCCTCGTAGTGATTCTAAGATGGATCAGGAACAGCGAACGGAGAAAGACTTTAAGGAAAAGGTGGCCGTGATGGCTCAGCTCTATCGGGCCCTATATGAAATTCGAGAGATGAATTTGTGGAATACCCTTAAAACCAAGTTGTGGCAGGCCGATAATATCTCATTGGAACTTTTTATAGAAAATCATCAGCTAAACTTTTATGTGGTTACCAATAAGTATTATCGAAATATTATTGAAAAACAGATCACCACTTTCTATAAAGATGCTGATATCCAGGCACTAGAAAAGCCTTACGATCTATTCGAAAAAGGAAAAAAGACACGAGGTTATTATGTTTATGCTAAGCGTGATTTTTGGTATCCCATCCACACTTACAAAGTAATGGAGCAAGATCCTCTAAACGATGTAGCCAACGTACTTTCTAAGTTGCAGAATGGTGAAAAGGCGGCAATTCAAATGATCGTCAATCCAGTTGCTAATGAAAAGTGGAGAAAGACAACAGAAAGAATGGGTAGCGCATTATTTAAAAAACAAGCCCTTCCATTAAAAATTCCTATTCCCATTATTGGTCCTATTTTGGCATTTTTAATCAATACCATTCGCTTTATGGTTCCCTCAGGAAGTGGAACGAATGCTCCTGGTTCTAGTGGAGGAGATTCTTACATACGTATGTTGGCTGCCAAAGAGGAGGCGTATAAAAAGATTGGTGAAAAGGCCGGTCAGGTTGGCTTCGACACGTCACTCCGTATTTTTGGAGTAGCGGATTCTGATGCTCGTGCCGTACAAATCACGAACAATATGAATGTGGCGCTAAGTGTATATCACGACGCTTATTTAAACTGGTTTCAAAATCGTCGTATTTTCCCAATGGATTTTATCAATAATCCGTTAATGCGTTATTTATTCCGCCGACGAATCCCTGGAATCTTACATAAACAATCTCTTTTCTCTCAAGATGAATTGGCATCACTCATTCATTTCCCTGATTCTCGTTACAACAATATCCCAATCATAAAATGGTTGGCTTACAAAGTATTGCCACCACCAGTGGATTTGCCAACCGAAGGAATTATTATTGGAAAAAGTCAGTATCGCGGAGAAGATCGAGATGTTCGCATTATGGCCGATGACCGCACACGTCATCAATATGTGATCGGGAAATCTGGTTCTGGTAAATCGGTATTGCTCAATTATCAAGCTCGTCAGGATATTTGGAATGGAGATGGTATGTGTCTCATCGATCCTCATGGAGATCTCGTCGAAGATACACTTAAAGTTGTTCCAAAAGAGCGTGCAAAAGATATTGTTGTTTTCGATCCATCCGATACCGACCGACCAATGGGTCTCAATCTTTTAGAAGCAAAAACGCCAGAAGAGCGTGATCGTGCGTCACTCGATGCGATGGAAATCTTCATCAAAATGTTCGGAGATGAAATTTTTGGTCCGCGTATTCAGCACTATTTCCGTAATGCCTGTTTAACACTTATGGAAGATCAGGAGGAGGGGGCAACGTTAATCGATGTGCCTCGTAT
>DAOWGG010000004.1 GCA_030637565.1 Candidatus Peregrinibacteria bacterium
ACTACGTGCACTCATTTTCTTTCAAGCTCACTAATTTTAATGTTATTCGGTAGCGATTGATTGGGTTGGCTTGGTCTTGTATACTTACGGTCAGTTAATCTAAAATAACAATCATGGATATTGATCAATTGGTTACTCGGGGGGTGCAGGATATTATTCCTAAAAAGGGGCTGATGGAAAAGCTACACAATGGTGATAAGCTGAAAGTTTACTTGGGGATTGATCCGACATCGACCACAATTAGCTTGGGGAATGCAGTGCCGCTTCGAAAATTACGAGACTTTCAGAATGCTGGTCATGAGGTGATTTTTTTGGTGGGGAGTTTTACCGCTTTGATTGGAGATACTTCCGATAAAGACGCGATGAGAAAGCCATTGACCGCTCAGGAAATTGAACATAATTTTCAAACCTATAAAGATCAGGCGAGCAAGATTCTCGATTTTGGTCGAGCGAAGATCATGTATAACGGAGATTGGTTGGGTAAGCTTTCTTTCACTAATATCGTGGAGTTGGCTCAGCAATTTACGGTTCAACAAATGATTGAGCGTGATATGTACCAAAAGCGCTTGGAGGGTGGGAAGCCGATTGGACTTCATGAATTCCTTTACCCTTTAATGCAAGGCTACGATAGCGTTCATATGGAGGTGGATTTGGAGATTGGAGGGAATGATCAGTTGTTTAATATGCTGGCGGGTCGAACCTTGCTTCGAACCTATAAAGATAAGGAAAAATTTGTTTTAACCACACCACTTATTGAAGGAACTGATGGACGGAAGATGAGTAAGAGTTATGGAAATACCATCGACATTATGGACAGTCCAAAAGATATGTTTGGAAAGGCGATGTCGATTGCGGATGAGCTGATTGTTAAATATATGCTCCTTTGTACCGATGTTTCACTAAAGGAGATTGATGAGATCGACAAGGGGATTAAAGCAGGGGATAACCCTCGTGATGCCAAGGTGGCTTTGGCTAAGGCAATCGTTGCTCTTTATCACAATAGTTCAGCTGCGGATTTAGCGGAGGAAGAATTCGTTAACGTCTTTAAAAAAGGCGGTTTACCCGAAGACATTCCAACCTTTGAGCTGAGTGGTGATCGTAATATTTTAGATCTTCTAGAGCTTTGTAATTTGATTGATTCTCGTGGAGAGGCAAAGCGTTTGATTCAGCAGGGGGGTGTAAAAATCAACGACGAAAAAGTCGACGACCCGAATGCTGTGATCCACTTGGAAAAAGATATGGTCGTTCAGGTTGGAAAAAGGAAGTTTGCGAAGATTTCCTAATTAGATCTAGGGTTTAGAACGAGTGGAATTTCGATTTCATTCATTCCTTTTGGAAAGGTGAGCTGACGAAGTCTTGATTCTAATTCTACTTCAAAATCTAACAGAGCTCGTTTATCCTGTTTTCCTTTTAAGGTTACATCGACTTTGTCTTTTCTTACCTTGATATTGAGATAAACTTTTCCACTAAAATTTGGGTGCTTTTTTAGTGTGCGAGTGTGTGAATAATTAAAAATTCGTGTTAGCTCTCTTTTAAATACATCAGTCATTTCAGCTGAGCTGGATCGCTTGACATTGCTGACTGTTGATTGAGTTTGTTCTGGGATAACTGTTTTGCTCTTTCTTTCTCCTATATCAACTTTTCCGCCACCACTAGTAGAGCCAATATTTCCAATGCTTGCTGTTTCTCCAAGGCCATCGCCACGACGACCTCTTGTGACTTCTTTTTTTTCTGATGCTTGAGCAGCGACTATCCATGTTCCATCAGACATTTGATGAGATTTTACCGAAATTTCTGTACTTCCTGAAAATAACTTCAATGCTTGATCTTTTGCCTTTTTTTCGGCCTTTGATTTGCTTTTTTCTTGAGCACATTGAATGACACTTCCATCTTTTTGCTTTCCGGCATATTTATATTGGTGTCCAAATTCTTTAATAAGATCTGACATCACTTGAAAGGTGTTTTTTTCTTCGGCTGCTTTTTCTTTTTTGGCAAAAGCGGCAACGACCCATGTTCCATCACCCAATTGTATTTCAACAAACTTAATTTTGAAGCCTTTTCCTGCAATTGCTTTGATTCTTTTTTCAGCCTCACTCTTAGCTGCTTCTTTACTTTTTTCTTGAACACATTGAATCACGGCTCCATCTTTTTGCTTTCCAGCATATTTATAATCTTTCCCAAACATCTTGATGAGTTCAGACATCACTTTAAAAACATCATTTTTTTCAGCAGCTTGAGTAATAGCAGAAGATTCAGCTGCCTGAACATTGCTTGGTACGCCTGGAGCTATCGCTAAAGCGGTCAAAACCATTAAACGACGCAGTCCTAGTATTGGCTGAGATAAAATAGGTGATGAAGATCTTTCGGGTGATTTTTCCATTAAAGTCTTATTTAAAATTTGTAAGGTGTGTAATTTTAATATATTTGTTTAAATTTGTCAACTATTTTTATCTCTGATTTTAGTATGTCAAAAAAGCATATTTAAAATCAAATCAATGTCTAAATATTTTTTAAGATTAAGCGGTTTTTTGTTCTACTTTTGGAATATTATTCTTAATCATCCATTGTAATTGCCATTTCGCCGCATTGAATCCATCTGTTTTGGCTGCTATTTTAAATTCTGCTTTAAATTCATCCATTTTTCCAGCGGCTGTTATAGCATCTATAACCTCTTTTTCTTTTGGTGGTGTGTCACCTGCTTGGTAAAGTGTTGGCTTTGGTTCTTCTGAATTTTGCTCTCCACCTTTGCCTTCACCTTCACCCTCTGCCTTATCGGGTGCCCGCTGATCAACTGTTGTACCTTCAAGCTGATCTTTCAAAGAATCCATTGTTACGGCTTCAAATTCGGTTTCGGATCCGTCAGGTTCCCATATGGGTTCTCCTTCATTATTGGGAACTTTCGTGTAGTTTATGATTCGGCCTGTGGTTTCACCGCTTTCTGAAAAGCTCAATTCAATTGAAATCGGGTTTCCTTTTTGGTTGTACGCTTTGATTTCAGCATTATTTCCCTTTCCTGGTTCGATTTTATCGATTGAAATTTTGCCACCCAGCTCTTTCGCAAGGTAATCTTTAATAAATGGTTTCGCTTTTGCTCGATATTTTTCTAGAGGGTGTTTTACACCATCCTTTTTTTCTCCTGGAGGAACTGGGAATAGATCATCGGCTTCACCAGGTTTTAAATATCCTTTTACTAATTGCGATAGGGTTGGTTTTGGATCTTGGTTTTCCATGTTTTCCATCGCTTTTTCGTAGGCTTCTCTTGAGTCATTTTGTCGTTTGGCGAGCTCTCTTGGATCTTTTGTGTCTTTAAAATCACTTAAAAAATCACCCAGTGTTTCCCAGTCACCTGTTTCAAAAGCTTTTTGAATGGATTGGAAAAATTTCATTAACATAACAATGGCATCCATGAATCCAGGTTCGCCTTCATCTCCCCCTTCAGAGATTTTTATCATTTGTTCTCTTAGGTTCATCATCGCTTCAGCGGTTTGATTTTGAGTGTCTAATCCTTCCATCATTGCTTTCATTTCTGCTTCAGTAGGCGCTGTTTCACCTTCTTTAGGTTCATTTATTTTACTTAATGCATTTCCTACATCATCTGGAAGGTAGGGTAAGAGCATGTCAGCACTTGTGATACTGTTAGCGATTCTTAAGTCCATTCCTGTAAAATTCGGATCCTTTTTTTCATTTCTTGTATCTATCAGCTCTATTTCAACCCCCCCCTCTTTTGATTTTTTTATCCTATATACTTGTGAGAGACGTACGAAGGCAGGATCACTCATTTCATCAAAATATTCTTCTAGCTTAGTTCCTTCAGTTAGGGTTTGAATTAATTCATGCTCTTCTTTACTTGGTCTTTCTAGTCCGGTGTAGGTGGATTCGTTGATTATTTTAATCGTTTGTTCGCTGGTTAATTTTAATTCTCCTTTTTCTCCCAATTCGATTTGTTTAATTTGCTCTTTGGTGAATTTAATAGTTGCTAATACTTTATCGATTTTTGTTTGCAGTGCTTCATCGGTGATATCGAATTTTTTCAGGACAAATTCCTTCGCTTTAGTGAGCTGAGCTCCTTCTAAGGTCTCACCTTCTCCCTCTTTTTTTTCAGCATCTTCTGCTAGTTTATCGGCTTGTTGATCAACTTTCGCTTCTGTGTCTGCTGCTACGTCTTCGGCTGGAGCAGTAGGGGCGGCAATGATTTCAGTTCCTTCTGGAAGGTGTGCCTTAACTTTTGCTAATAGTGTATTGACTGCTGGTGCTATTGCTTGGGCGGCATGAGCTTCGGGTAATTGTGGTATTGCACCATCATATTCGGTTTTTAATCTTTCCATTTCAGTTTTGAATTCCTCTGCTTTTGCATGATCTTTTGGTAGCTTTGCAATGTGAGCATCAAATTTAGTTTGATGGTCTGCCCAACTTTGAGCCAATGGCTCTGCTTTGGGAGCTTCTTCTTTAGTCGCATCAGCTGCTTCTGCTTCCGTCTCTGCTGCATCTGGTTCTGTTGGAACTTTTCCTGGTGCTACAAATAGCCACCGTTTATTTAGTAGTAAATTCTCATCATATATCTCCCGAAATGTGTGTAAGATATTTTTCACTATTATAGGTTTAGTGCGGATACTTTATTGAGTGCGTACAAAGCTCCTCCTGCCAGGATGATTAAAAATAGAAGGATGAAAATTAAATTTCGAACCACATGACTTTTTTTCTGTACTTCTTTTTTAACCTCATTGGGTGCTTGTTTTTTTTGTGTTTGAATTGAGCTGATTTCACCTTCAACTGTTTTAATTTTTTCAGAGGTCTCATTTTGATCACTCGCTTCTGCGTCTTTAAAGGCTTTTTCAGTACTTTCTTTTACCAAGTGATTCATTTTTTCAGTGTATTCCTTATTTAATTCATCTAATTGATTATTATACTGAGATTCTCCTTTCTTATATTCCTCTTTAGATTGTTCAATCAGTCCTACTAATTCTTGCTTTTCATCATCAGTCATTTGTGGAATTACAGCTTCCAGTTCTTTTTTTTGATTTGCATCGATGTAGCTATTTTGAAGCTGTTTTATTAACTCAATATTGGTGATGTTTGTATTTGTGTCTGGCATTTAATAGGTTATGCCTTATATCGATCGATGACCTCTTTTTTATTTGAGCTATCCGCGAGTTCGTTTAGAAATTTTCGAATAGCATCTGGATTTTTTTCGATTTTAT
>DAOWGG010000048.1 GCA_030637565.1 Candidatus Peregrinibacteria bacterium
TTGAATACTCAGGTGATCGGTGATCATTCCCAAATTCCCCACTTCGGTATGATGAGAAAGCTTGGTTTTTATGAAGGCATCACTCTTATTCCCGCCAATCGCCGTTGTGACGACCGAGAGGTAATCCATATCGGGTTCTGCGGCGACCATACGACCATCGACTTTTAGTTTTTCAACCAAGGTTTGAATGCCTGCGTGATCGGAATATACCTGAATATGGCGACTGCTGATTAAGTTGTGAGTGAGGTCGTTGAGGGGTGAGAAATCTTGTAGGGACAGTAGCTTTTCTTTAAATACTGGCATTAAGTCGATCAAGATCTGCTTTGGAGTATAGGTTTCTGAAAGCTTGGCTTCGATATTGTAAGAGATAAGGTCGTTGAAGTTATCTGCCCGAAGGGCGAATGGAAAGCTGGGGACCACGATAGGACCCATGAGTACTAATAATTTTTCGGCAATCGTCTGATCAATCGCCACGACGGTATCGACGGTTGGCCCACGACTGTGCTCTAGGAACCACATGATTTTTTGAGCGGAGGTTGGAAAATCGGGGCTGTAATTGGCATCACGCAAATAGAGCTGATCGGCCACCTTATTAATACCTGGTGGGGGTGGAACGAATTCGGATAGCTGTCCGTCGGTTTCATAGACGTCTTTCACCTCCATTTTCGTGATCGCGCCGTCGTTTACATCCACGAGTGCGTAACTACCAATAAATCCGCCCGTCGCGCGCATTTCGTGATTGTTTTGAAAGAGCACTAAATAACGATGAGGGGTTTTATCTCCGAGCAAGGTTAAAGCGGCTTCAAAGTTTTGATCCACTTCGTTCAAGGCGGTTACAAACTGACTGATATACCCCTGAGCGACCTCGAGTTTTTCTCTTAAATCTTTTGGCAGTGCGTCGACATTCAGCGTGGTTAAGTTTTTCTTTAAAAGTGAGGCTTCCATCAGGATTTTCTGGAGACGGCTCTTTTGTGCATTCACAAGCGTTGTTAATTGCACGGATTGGTCGTCGTTTAGATTCTGCTGAACGAACACCTGTGGAATGGAACGTGCATCTGAAAGAAGTTGTGTTAATTCCTGGCTAATTTTTGATACCCCTACACCACTTTCAATCAATTTTTGAGCGGTATCGAGATATAAACTGGATTTTAAATACTGATTGGCGCGTGCGGTTAAAAAAGAGGTGTTCTCTTGGAGTTCCTCAAATGAAGATTCCGCCCCCTCGAAAAAGACGCTGGCTTGCTCAAAGTCTTGATTCGCCAACGACGTCGCCCCTTCCTTTAGATTGTCGTAACCCGCAAAAGCGATGTTTTTATTGAGTGAAATAATATCTTTCACATTCATCGCCATTCCAACGCCCGCTAAAACTAAAAAGATAGAAAAAGCCATTCCAAAGAATGTCCACCAGCCCGCCTTTTTCTCCTCGGCTATCTCTGGTTGATCTACTATTTTCGGAATCCCCTGACTGTCTGGCGCTTTGATGTCAAAAAAACCCTCTTGGTTTAAAGGTTTGAATTGGACGGTTAATTTGCTTTTTTTGGGCCGCGGAGTCATGAAATAATTTTATCGAAGAACACTCTAAAATACAAACAATAAGTTCAACATTATGACGTCATAACGTTTATTTGTTATATTAAATGTATGGAATCGACTTACGATAAAATTTGGAAATCAGCGCTCAACACTGTCCAAAGACGGATGATCAGCCGTCATGATTTACTTCGAAAGCTACTTGGAAAATTCCCGAATGACGAAGGAGATATTTTGAAAACTTTAGATGAAATGGAGCGCGTGATGCTGTTGGACGATAAACGATACACCGAACTACTCATTAACCACCTGATTCAGCGCCCCATTGGGCGGCTTAAAATTCGACTGGAGACCAGAAAGCGAGGATTGGATAATGATTTGGTTGATTCAGCCCTTATGAACAGCGAATACAATGAAAAAGAATCCTGCCAAAAAGCAATGGATGTGAAGCTAGAAACACTGAAAGAAGATGATCCCCGAAAGAAAAAGCAAAAACTGATGAATTTTTTAAGGAATCGAGGGTTTGCGGATACGATTATTTACTCGGTTTTACGTCGCTAAAAAATCTTGTCTGCCTAAAGAGTAATATGGTATAGTTGGATTACAGTACGGAGCCTAAGTGATATTAGGGTCTGTGTTTTATTTTAAGCATCACTATTATGAATCAACAATTTATGGCAGCGGTTAATCAAATCTGCGCCGAAAAAAATATTTCTTTTGAAAGTGTTATGGAGGCTGTAAACGCTGCCCTCGCCACTGCTTATCGAAAAGATTTTGGGAACAAAGAGCAAGAAGTTGAAGTTATCCTTAATGACGGAGGAACTTTCGCCACCGTTCTTTTGATTAAAGAGGTGGTAGCGGAGGTGGAAAATCCAAATGTCGAGATTTCTCTTGCTGAAGCGAAAAAGATGAAAAAAGACGTTGAAGTGGGTGATGAAATTAGAATTGATGTAACCCCATTAGAATACGGTCGTATTGCGGCTCAATCTGCCAAACAGGTTATTCTACAGCGCATTCAGGAAGCGGAACGTGAATCTTTGTATGAAATGTTTAAAAATCGTGAAAACGAGCTTCTTTCTTCTCAGATCATGCGTGTGGAAGGAGAAACTATTTTCATTAATATCGAAAACCACACCGTTCAACTCTCCCCTCGTGATCAGATCCCCGGAGAAAAATACTACAACGGTAAACGTATTAAAGTTTATTTAGACAAAGTGGTTCACACCAGCCGTGGTCCTGAACTTTCTATTTCCCGTACTCATCCTAATTTGGTGGTACGACTTCTGGAAATGGAAATTCCAGAAGTGATTGAAGGTGATGTTAAGGTTAAGTCCATTGCCCGCGACGCAGGAACTCGTAGCAAGGTAGCTGTTTCATCTGATGATGAGAAGATCGATCCTATTGGAGCTTGTATCGGTCAAAAAGGAGTACGTATCCAGAGTGTGATGGAGGAATTGAGCGGGGAGCGTGTGGATATTATCGAGTGGTCTGAGGACCCTCGTGAATTCATTGCGACCGCGCTTCAGCCTGCTAAAATTGCTGAAGTTATTATTGTGAACGGAGGTGACGACCCACGCGTACGAAAAAGAGCCGCTGTTTTTGTAGAAGAGGAAGAGCGACCAATGGCGATTGGGAAACGAGGTCAGAATGTTCGATTGGCGTCCGACTTAACCAATTATGAATTGGATTTGTATAACCTTGAGCAACTTCCTGCTTTTAAGGAGAAAATTAAAGAACTTTCTGGCACTGATCGTCGTATGGACGATGCGGACTTAGGAGGGGAAGCTCCCGAAACTGAGGCGTCTATTGAAGCCGCTGAGGCGTCTATCGAGAAAGAAGAGGGGGGTGAGCCAGGACATTGGGGAGGGCTTACTAAAGCGATTGTCAACAAGCTTGAAAAAGCAGGCTATAAAACACTTGAAGATTTGAATGGAATGGATTTGAAAGCACTTGAAGGCATTGAAGGAATTGGAAAAGCCAGTGCCGCTAAAATTGAGAAGGAAATTTCTTAAATTTTAGTGTGCAGTTGGTAGTTGGCAGTTTGCAGCACTCAACTAACTGCAGACTAAAAACTGTTAACTGCAAACTTTATCATGGCCAAATTAAAGCTCAACAAA
>DAOWGG010000055.1 GCA_030637565.1 Candidatus Peregrinibacteria bacterium
AATTTCGATAAACCGTTGCAAGCCCAACATCGGGTAATTTCTTCTGAACCAAAGTATGAAGCTCAGAAGCCGTTGGATGAGAACAGCACTTTTTCAACTCCTCAAGAATGATTTGTCGCTGCTCTGTATTCCGATGTTTTTTATCAAGGATTAAATTCAATTCTTATTGATAATGATTATCATTATTAATATACACCCTTTATTTTAAAGCACAAGAAAAAAGTCTTAGCAGCTAAAATTACAAATGATTAGCCGAGAAAAGAAGGATCTGATAAAATAGGGGTAAATCTAACTTATAACTCTAAAAAAATGGAACATACAATTAAAGAATTAGCAGAAGCCATCACGAATGTTCACACTAAAAATCTTGTCGCAAGCCATGTAAAAGAGCTTAAGTTTGAAGAAAAGCATCTCACCATTTATGTAGATAATGCAGGGCCACTTCACGAATTAGAAACTCAAGAAATGGACCACCATTTACAGAACGGAATGGAAAAAGTGTATGGAGATATTAGCTACGAATTGAAGCTACATAAAGATGAGACTCAGCATGAAAGAGAGAAGGAGGTTCCACATAATATCAACCAATAGATATTTTTAACGGGGAAAACGTCATCCGATGAATCTTACACGGCCCATGTTTTTTGATGGCACTTAAATGAATCTCAGTTCCATACCCCATATGCTGATCAAAACCATAATGGGGATATTTTTTATGATAATCCTGCATGAGGTGATCCCGACTCACCTTGGCAATAATAGAAGCTGCTGCAATTGAAAGAACTTTCTGATCCCCTTTTACAATCGCTTTTTGAGGAATCTCCATAATATTCACAGGCACCGCATCAATCAGAATGAAATCAGGAGCTGGATCGAGCTTCAAAATTGCTCGCCGCATCGCTAACTTTGCTGCATTTAGGATTCCCATTTCATCGATTTGCTTCCAACCAACAATTCCAACCGCAAAACTTAAAGCACTGTTTTTAATTTCAACAAAAAGCTGCTCTCGTTGTAAATTAGTAAGCTGCTTAGAGTCCTGAATGGATTCATTGCGATAATCCGCAGGTAAAATAACGGCACCTGCAACCACAGGCCCTGCTAAAGGGCCACGACCCGCCTCATCAACTCCAGCAATAACAGAGTAACCACGCTCCCGAAGCTGTTGCTCTTCTCGATGCATAATTATTTTTTACGAATCAATTTCATCATCTCTGGTGTAATTGCCTTTGTTTTAAACATAAGCAATAAATAAACAAGCCCACCCAATGGGACCAAAACAGCCAACTGCCACACAAACCAAGCATTGGACATTAAATCAAACCCGAAATAAACCACAAAGCCCATCACAACTGCTGAAAAGAAGGTGCGGACAAACGTGCGAAGCGATAGATGGAATCCAAGTAATTTTTGAGCTGCCCAGTAAGTAAAAATAAGAATAATCACTTCGGATATAACCGAAGTAACCGCTGCTCCACGAAAACCCCAAACAGGAATAACAAGAAAATTTCCGATTAAATTAAATAGAACTGCTCCCGCATTGATCCACATCAATCTCACTTGTTTATTTAAAACCACCAACGTAAAACCAAATAAAGCATTTAAAAATGAGAACAGCATCGCAAACATCAAAAGGCGAACTGCAACATCAGACCCAAATTCAAAAACAGTCCCACTCAAAAATTCAGGATCAGAAATAAAGTGAATGATAGGTCGAGAAAGAATATACCCCCCAATCAAAATAGGTAGACCCGTGGCCACTAAAAAATCAAATGAATACTGCATCAGCTGACGAATCTTCTGACTCTGTTCCTCAATATAACGCGTCATCACTGGCAAAACTGAATTCATAAAATAAACGGGGATAATCACGAGCATCTCAAGCATGCGCATCGCCACTCCATAAAGCCCAATTTCAGTATCGGAGCAAAGGGTTTTCAGGCAAGCCGTTGTGGGCTCAGGTAAGGTTTGACTATGGGGAAGTAAAAAGGTCATCAAAATAACATCGAGACGGAAATAGATGGTGTTTAAAATCAACGCCACACCAAATGGTAAAGAGGTAATAAAGATCTTTTTCCAATAACTAAAGTCGAATTTATAAGTAATTTTGCAATAACGACGGACATAATAGGCAGTGATCAGGAACATGGTTAAATTACCAATAACTCCCGCAAAAAGAAGATGATAGAAGCCAGTAGAAAGATCTCCTACAAAAGCGTAATAAGCCACCCAGCCCATATACAAAACGGAAGCCACTTTACCAATTACCAATCCAATCGTGGCGTATTGCATCTTTAAATGAACCTGCAACACACTAGAAATCGTACCATTTAGAAGGGTGATAATAGTGGCCAAAGTTGCGATAAGAACCCCCAATGGAATTAAGGTGTCAGAATAGCGAGGGATTAAAAAAACCGTTAGAACCGCCAATAGCATTGCTATAATAGCCAAAAATGTACGAAGTCCCATTACATTTCCAAGTATCACAGGGATTCTGCTTTCATCCCGAGACATCTCCTTAACCGTGATCGTATAAATGCCAAAATCAGCAATAATTCCAAAAAACGCTAAAAACTGATAAACCGTCGTGTAGTCTCCATAACCGGAGGTTCCCAAATACCCAGAAATAATCTTCAGAACCACAATGGAAAGGCCCGCTGTAATCAGCTTTCCTAAAACCTGGACAAAGGTGTTCTCAAGAATTTTACGAGCAATCGACATAGATCTGAGTAAAACAACGGAATAAAGATACAACGAAACCCCCTGTTTTCAAAGAGATAAGGAGATATTTTTATCTATTGTTTTTCATCTAAAAAACTAAAAACCACCAACGTTCGAGCACAAAAAGCCTCAACCCGCTATTTGAATGTACAGCAAAAATTTCAAGGTAAATGCGGGGTCCAGGGGCAGAGTGACCGTGTATAACGATGGCTAATTGTACAACGATGCTTACACGGTTCACGGAGCCCTTGGTGGATTTTTGCTTACTTTTTTGCCAGAAAAAAAGTAAGAAGCGTGAACAAGACAAAAGAATAATGCGTAAAAGCAGGAATGCAGAAAGAAAGTCAGTCGCGGCTTGCCGCCCCTCGTAGAATGAAATATTTTAACACCCCTTTTATCCTTGACAATTTATATAAATTATGGTATCTTATCACTCAATCGAAAAATCAAAACCAAAAACAAAAGAGATATCCCTTAATTTAGCTCTATGCTACTTAGACTTCTCTCTACATTTTTGGTTATTCAAGCGCTTTCATTCGGCCTATGGCAAACCATGCAACCTGCATCAGCAGAGGTGCAAATGCCCACTATTCCAGAGACAATCGCTGTAGAACATAAGGCAGCCGAATTAGCTAATTTCAACCATCTTAAATTCGCCGCAAGAACCAAAGACGACGATTTTTTCTTATTGGATCCAGTGAAACGAAATGAGCTCATTGATGTACTAAAAAAACTACCCAGCGAACACACTTCTAATTTAAAAAATCTAGTACTAGATTACGACCCAAAAGCCCATCGTGGACTGGGTGGAAAAAATATTATCATTATTCGCGCCGTCAATATGGGGCCATCAGAATTCACTGGTGTACTGGTTCATGAAATTGGACACAGCGTCGACTTAGGCCACTTGAGCGAAGTAAATAAATCAAAAAAGAGTGATTTTAAAGACGGAAAAAAGGCGATTTATGAAGAAGACCCAAGTTTAGATTTTTATAAAATCAGCTGGGAAAACGAATCAAAGAGAAATAAGAAAGCAACCAATCTAGATTTTGTTTCTGGATACGCCATGTCTGACCCTTTTGAAGATTTTGCAGAAAGTTATGTTTACTACGTACTACATAACAAAGATTTTAAAAGCAAAACACATACCAGTGATGCAATGCTTCAAAAATACAACTTCATGAAATACGTTGTATTTGGAGGAAAGGAGTTTGAAACAGGAAATATTCTTACTGGAAAACTAAACAAACGACCATGGGATATCACCGTTCTTTCTTACGATTTGAATAACTTTTTGAACAGTTAAAATGGTAGAAAACATTATCGATTTAATCAGGAGACATCCAATAGAAAGTGTAGCAATAGCTACAGTTTCACCTAAATTATTAAATGTAGCCTTTCGTAATGCGAAAGAAATGATACGCATTTGCCTATCGAGCAGAAAGCTAACAAAAGATATTTTTTTAATAGAAAGTCGATACTCATGTGAAGAAAATCGATTTAGAACAATCGAATCCCTAGTAGAACAATCTGAACCCAAATTATGCCAGTCTGAACTTTTCCGTCAAAAAGCATATCATCCGAAAGTTGAGACTAAAGAGCCTAAGAAGACAGAGCAATTAGGCCTATTCAAAGTAAAGTCTAAAGATCAGACTAAGGGGGGAGAATTAGATATCAAAAAGAAAGAGGAAATAAGTGAATCCATAGTGCCATATATTGGAAAAAATAAAAAAAATGGGGATACAGGAGTTATCTTGGTAAGCACAGCAGACCCAGAATTAGAAAAAGAAGATCATGATTACATCTTATTAGCTAAAAGGCTAAGAAAAGAGTTAATAGAAATATATCGATTAAAAAGTTTAAGAATTTACATTATTTTAGATGCGACAAAAGCAGACTTGGATAATGCATTAAATAATCCAGAAATCCAACATATTACCGTAAATGGGCATGGAAACTGGTCAGAATGGATTGATTCTGACGGAGAAAGAGTAAATAATGATAATATTTGCGTCTTTGACGAGGAGGGGCTTGAAACGAAATCTTTTATTCGCCACACCTGCGGAAAACCAAGTGAAGATGATCAGATTAAAGATCAACTAGGAGCACCTTTTGC
>DAOWGG010000113.1 GCA_030637565.1 Candidatus Peregrinibacteria bacterium
CAGAGCCTGATTGGATTAGGAGATGAATATGAGGAACCATGCTTGGGAGCTCTCCGTATAATTCGATCACATCGTTCGTCATGTCTTTAGGGTGGACGGTATAAAAACGAATTCGATCAATTCCTTCAATGGCGTCGATTTTACGAAGTAGCTGGGCAAAGTGAGACTCTTTTGAGCTTAGATCAGCATCAGGTGTGTTGTAGGTGCTTACATTCTGACCTACTAAATTGATTTCCTTGGCCCCGCGTTTGGCGGCTTTTTCAACTTCATCCAAAATATCAGCCATTGGTCGGCATTCTTCTTTTCCTCGAGCGTAAGGAACAATGCAGTAGGAGCAGAAATTGTTGCATCCTTTTGAAATAGGGATGAAGACCTGAGATATGTTGGTTATGGTTGGGCTGATGTGAAAGTAATCGCATACGTCTTCTATCTCCTTTAGTCCTTTTACGGGGTGTAATTTGGTTAGAATTTCTGGAAATTTCATTAAATCTTTAATTCGGAAAACAAAATCAATTGTTGGCATTATCCGAAAAACTTCATGTTTTGTCTCTCCTCGAATGCCTGATTCGTCTCGAATCATACAACCCGTAATTCCGATTTTCAGATTGGGGTTTTTTTCTTTCATTGGGGCAAAAATTTCTCCCAATCCATAAATACGATTTTCAGCATTTTGCTTCACTGAACATGTATTCAATAAAATTAAATCAGCATCGTCATAACCATTGGCTTTTTCGTAACCCATTTTATGGAGAATCGTCGTGATACGTTCGGTATCCGAGTAATTCATTTGGCAGCCATAGGTTTGTATGTGGTAGCGAAGGGGTGACATTGAAAGTAATTAAAGCCCATTTATCTTACTAGATTTCTCTCTATACGCAAGAATTCTTTAGGCTTACTTATGATTATAAAATATTTGTTAATTATTGCAATAGTTTTACTCGTTTTTTCAGGGTAAATTATTGACATATGTTGATTAAAGGTTAAAATAATAACCTTTAATGATATAATATGGTTAGAAAAGCTCAAAGAACCACTACTGTTACGATGGTTGAATCAGATACAAAAGCAGAAATTTTAGATGAAAAATCGCTAGCTGAAACAGGGCGTCGATTGGTTCTTGAGCGAGTTTCTGAGGGTAGAAATGGTGTTCGCTTGGTTTTGTGTCGCGAAAATGAAGATGGTTCTCTTAATTGGGATGTACAGTCTGTTTTTGCTGGTATTTACGCAGATGCTGTTGATGAGTCGGATTGTTCTAAGCTTTTCAGCCAAATTGATTCTGTTACTAATTTTCACGACTTATCCAACTCTACTCGAGATAAAATAAAAAAGTCTGTATCAAAAGGCTAGTCTCTCTTCAAAATCATTGTTTTCCCTCTAAAAATATGGTATAATTTAAAGATTTATATTTTTTTAATTTATGCCAATTGTTGACGGGAGACAACGGGAGAAATTTTTAACTGGCGAGGTTGCTGGCTTATCACCTAGCCGAAAAAATGTAAGTTTACATATGTTTGAGCCTTTGACGGATCGTCAATACGAAGCAGTGCTTAATGATACCGCTCGTGAGCTCAATAAAAAATTAAATATTTATGATGGATCTGAAAGGGCAACTCGAATTCTAAGGGCTCGAACACTTGCAACGGTTCGTGAGAAAGTAAGGATGAGTCTTGATCCGCGTTTACGATTTTTACGAGAAAATCAAAAAACCCCTGATTTAAAAAATGATTTTGAAACTGCTTTACGTCAGGATATCTTGCTTAAAATCCAAGGCCTGGCAGGTAGTAGCTTTGATCCAAAAAGGTTTAAGATTAATCTTTTTTCAGCTGCTGAAACACTGCTTGATTTTGGAGGGGGTGTTGATTGCTTTGTTGAGCTAGGAAATGATCTTGGGGGAGTTTCGTCTACTTGCTTAATTGACCTAAAGTCAAAAGGGCGTCGAGGAGAGCACCAGCATAAAGATAAGCTTACTGATGTGATTTTCTATTATAATCCGGGGTTAGTGAATCGAGCCTTTGACCGTCGTGTTGGTAATATTAGCCCATCGTTTTTTACTCAATCTAGTTATTTTGATCTTGTAGAAGAAACTGCTGATCACCTTTACAATCAAGCTCGCTATTATGGCAAGATTTAAATTTTATTAATCTTCTTTCAAAAAATCCAAGCATGCACGCTTGATGGCTTCGATTTCTTCAGGGCTTCTTTTATTGGCTATCTCTGATGCATTTGAATTGTCCCCACTCGGATTGTCCCCACTTAGATAGCCTTGAACTAACTCATCAATTTCTGCCCGCTTCGTAGGTTCTATCTTTGTTGTTGATTGAGTGTCAGTTCTTTGTTGCGAGAGAGCTCTTAATTGCCCAGCAATTTGAAGTCTTTTCCTTCTTACTACCTCTCTTTCATTACTCACGCAAATTTTTTTTTCTGAAGAATCCTCTATTTGGGGCTTTTCCCATGTGCCTTTCCCGGATTTTGATGTCCTGTTTGCCATGTTTTTTGGATAAAGGAGATTAAACTACTCCCATTCGCTCCAAATGTCGACTATAATGTAAATGAATTTTGCAAACATATGATTTTAGATAATAGAGATCAATTAGATTTGAGTCGATCTGCTTACAGGAAAGCAGTTGGTCTTTATGTGTGGCAGGCTTATCTGAATGATCTTTCGAAAGGCGATGTTACCACTGGTTCTTTTATACGTAAAAAACGAAGAAATGTTACAGCAAAGATTATTGCTAAGGAGGCTGGGGTTTTTGCTGGCGCTCAGGAGGTAGAATGGTTTTTGAAAAAAGTGGGTATTCAGGTCGTTCAAATGAAAAAAGATGGTTTTCGGTTTAAAAAAGGACAGGTTTTGATGGAGCTTTATGGACAAGCTCGTAAAATTCTTGCTGCGGAGCGCACGCTTTTAAATTTATTACAACGAATGAGTGGAATCGCGACAGCGACTCATCATCTATCTTCTCAATTGCCTAAAAACATTAAACTTTTAGCCACTCGAAAGACGTTTTGGGGAGATTTAGATAAGCGAGCAGTTGCTGTTGGAGGAGGAGGAACTCATCGATTGAATTTGAATGATGCTATTTTGATCAAAGAGAATCACATTGCTCTTTGTGATGACTTCAAAAAAAGTTTAAAAAGGGCATTTAGAAAATCCTCCAAAGTCCGTTTTGTGGAAATTGAATTGGAAAGCATTAAACAAGTTTTGGAATTTGAAAAAATAAGCAAAGGGTTAGAACTTCCAAATAATGTTGTGGTGATGTTAGATAACTTCACTCCACTGAATGTTAAAAAAGCAGTTTTAATATTAAGATCTTTAAATATTTTAATTGAGGTCTCAGGTGGAATTGATGCAAAAAACCTTAAAAAATATGCAATTAAAGGTGTATCGGCTATTTCATCTGGTTCGATTACCAATAAGGCAAAGGCACTTGATCTCTCTCTTTTAATTTCGGCTTAACAATGGAAAAACAAGATCACACATTGCCGTTTGAACCGATTGTTCATAAGAAACATTCTCCTTTTTATCGGTTGGTGGCGGGTTTAGCTGCAATTTCTTTAGTTCTTCTTTCAATTCGTGGTTATTTCTATTTAATGCACCCTACTCCAAAAGTTCGATTGGTTTTGGAAGACATTCAAACCTTCTTGCCTTCTGATTTTCAAGAGCCTTTTTCCAGTCATCAAGCTGATGAGGTGAGGGAGGTTGTTTTAAAGACAAGTGGTGTTGTGAGTGCGGCAGCAGGGATACTTTATTTAACGAAAGGGTTGTCAGTTCATCGACAGTCTGATTGCCAATAGCACCCAGCACCGGAGCAACATTGAGATCAGCAACGGTAATGGTAAAAGTCTCGCTGTCAACCAGGTTGCC
>DAOWGG010000099.1 GCA_030637565.1 Candidatus Peregrinibacteria bacterium
CGCCACTCTCCACCCTCTTCCTGCCGATGCTACTAATGGAAGTAGCTATCGAATTGTTTATGGGGATATAAATGGGTTTATTACCCCAAGTACTGTTGAATTCACTTTAATGCCTAATGATGAGCTTAGTTATGTAGGGTTTTATCTTGTAGCACAACAATCAGGCAATGGGCTTGTTACCGTAAGAACGGACAATGCCTTTGGGAGTTATACTATTTTTGATGCCAATGGTCTTGAAGTGGGTAATGGCTCTGGAAATAGCGCCACTCTCCACCCTCTTCCTGCCGATGCTACTAATGGAAGTAGCTATCGAATTGTTTATGGGGATATAAATGGGTTTATTACCCCAAGTACTGTTGAGTTCACTTTAATGCCTAATGATCAACTTAGTTACGTAGGAGAATATGTTGTTGATAATGGCTCAGGTGATACAACGGCACCTACCCTTGCAGAAATAACTCCCGTTACTAACCCTACTAATGACAGTACTCCGAACTACACTTTCAGCTCTAATGAAGCGGGTACAATTACCTACGGAGGCTCTTGTTCTTCAGCTGCTACTACTGCTGTGGCTGGAAATAATACGATCGCTTTCGATTTATTGACTAACGGAACGTACAGTGACTGTACTATTACCGTTACCGATGCTGCTGGAAACACTAGCCTTCCATTGGCAGTAACTGAGTTCACTGTAGATACTAGTGGAGGAACTGGAACCTTAGTGGTTAATCAAACTGGTGGACTTGGAACCGTTGAAGTCAGCGGACCATCCCCTGCTACCGTTAATACTGCCAGCTTTACCAATGAATCAGCCAATACTGGTTCTTATACCGCTGTTGTTACTGCTCCTGGAGGATTTGAAGTTGAAAGTGTTACCGATGAAAATGGCGTTGCACTTAGTGCCCCTTATGCCCAGAATTTAGCGGAAAACGGAACCGTTACCTTTAATGTTCGCTACAGAGTAGTGACTGGAGCCCTTGTGAGCATTTCAAAAGTCGCTATCGAAACTCCAGCACTTAATAACAATAAACGTGTTACCTATCGAATTACTGTTGAACGCAATTCTGACGAAGGTGGTTCTGTAACGGTTCGCCTAAGCGACACTATTACTGGAACTGGAACTTTGCATTCTGGTGGAAATGGACAAATTAATTTTGTTCCAAACACCTACCGATGTGAAGGAAATTCAACTTGTAACAACAATGCTGCTCATGGAATTGCTGCTCAGCCAACTGAAATTATACTGGAAAACTCTGATAACTACGCCACTGTGGTTTATGAAATGCTTTCTAATAATAGCGCTCAAACCGTCACTGAAAGCTTTACTAACGTAGCAACTGCTACCTATACCAACCCAACAAGCGGAGAGTCTGTAACTATCAGCTCAACCCCTGTTTCTGTCGCCGTTGCTGCTCCTAGCGGAGTGGTTGTAAATCCTCCTACTGGAGGCGGAGGTGGTGGAGGCGGAGGTGGTGGAGGTCATCGTATCTTCGGTGGAGATTTTGGACTCAATGTTCAGAAATTGATTTCTGTGGATGGTGTCAATTTTAAAGACGCCAGTGCTGAAAACCTTGCCATCATGATTCCTGAAGGCAAGACCACTCGCCTGTACAGCAAAGTGCGTATCAGCAATCCAAATGATATTTCTGCCCGGGATATTCAATATAAACGTTTCTTCGATACCGGTAACAGCAATACAACCTCCGGCTCAATAGAGGATTTGAAAGGTGCTGAAATCAACAAAAAAGGCTTCGTTGAAATTAAAAGGGTCAATGCGAACTCTGCCATTGAATTCACTTACAGCTTCCTTGCGCATGAAAACGGAAAAAACGGCAATCCTGCCATTGATAGCCTTGAGCTGATCGATTTTCACTCCGGAACCATGACTGCTTATGATGGGCATATTTATATTGGTATCGGCGATGTGGAACAAAGCTACATTTCCGCGGGATATCATGCTCCCATTCAACCCCCTACCAGCAATGGATCAAACGTTCTTAATATTCAGATTTCAGCCAATAAATCTGCTGCCCCTGTTGGAGACGTGGTTCGCTACACCATTACCGCTAAAAACGTCAGTGATTCTGATTTAACCAATCTTTATTTAACCTATAGCCATTCTGGAGAATTCAGTTTTGAAAATACTGGTGGTGGAGTGAATAATGGAAAAGAGCTCACCTGGAGACGTGCCATTTTACGTTCTGGGGAAACCGCGACTTATCAATTCAGCGTCAAGGTCACCAGTGGTAAAGTCGGAACTCAAGTACGAAGCTTGGCTCGAGCCATGGTGAATGAATTTGAAAACATCCCTACTGCTGAAAGTTTTCTAACTATACAAACTTATCGATTGGCTCAGACAGGTTCAATGACCACATTACTCCTTTTGATTGCTTCTGCCCTTGCCTACTTTGGATACGGAGTTTATGAAAAACGTCGCTATCAAACTCTTAAAGCGGAAGCTCTGAAATTCTAAGAGAGAACCGCCCCCCGAAACACATATGGATGGATTCCTCCCGAGATTAATCTCGGGAGGAATTTTTAATTATTAATTTTTAATTTTAAAATAATGGTATATGGTTATGGCTGTTATTAATTTTTTTAATTATTATGAGAGCTTTAATCCAACGTGTCAGTAAAGCAAAAGTTACGGTAGACGGAGAAGTTACTGGAGAAATTGAAAAAGGTATTTTGGTTCTTTTGGGAATCACTCACGAAGACACCAACAGGGATGTGGATGTTTTATTGGAAAAAATCATCAATTTACGCATCTTTCCTTCTGAGAAAAGCGGCTTTGATCATTCTCTGCAGGAGGTGGGAGGTAGCCTATTGGTAGTTTCTCAATTCACCCTACATGGTTCCACTAAAAAGGGTCGTAGACCCGATTTTACGGCCTCTGCAAAGCCAGAAATGGCTGAGCCCTTATATGACTCATTTATTCTAAACGCCCAAAACAAAGGCATTAATGTAGCTTCAGGACGCTTTGGAGCGATGATGGATGTGGAACTGGTAAACGAGGGGCCAGTGACGTTGATGATTGAATCTAAATAATTACTAATTACCAATTACTAATTACATATCTTATATGGTAATATCTTCTCAGTCTTAACTTAATCAATATGGCTGAAAAAAATGATTTAATGGAAAAGGTGGTTTCCCTTTGCAAACGTCGCGGTTTTGTTTTTCCGGGTTCGGAAATTTATGGCGGACTGGCGAATACATGGGATTACGGTCCTTATGGAGCGGAGCTGAAAAAAAATGTGAAGAATGCTTGGTGGAAGCACTTTGTAGACGATCGGGACGACATGGTTGGGCTGGATGCAGCGATTTTAATGAATCCAAAAACCTGGGAAGCGAGCGGTCATGTAAACAGTTTTAGCGACCCTCTGATTGACTGTAAAAAATGCAAAACCCGTCATCGAGGCGATAAGCTTTTAGAGGAAAAAATAGGGGTTGAAAAAACTGCTGGTATCGAACTGAAAGAAATTCATAATGCCCTTGAGAAAGAGCAAGTTCCCTGCCCTGATTGTGGAAAAATTGATTGGGCAGAAGCCAAAACGTTTAATTTGATGTTCAAGACTCATCAGGGAGTGGTGGAAGAAAGTACGACTGAAGTTTACTTGCGACCTGAAACGGCTCAAGGAATTTTTGTGAACTTCAAAAATATTCTCGATTCCTGTCGCGTAAAAGTGCCTTTTGGAATCGCCCAGATTGGGAAAGCTTTTCGTAACGAAATCACTCCTGGAAACTTTATTTTCCGTACCCGTGAATTTGAACAAATGGAGATTGAGTACTTCTGCAAACCCGACACTAAAAAGGAAGTTTTTGAAGAGTGGAAAGATTTGAGCAAGCAATTTTTTACCGAGGTTTTAGGCATTAAAACCGATAACCTTCGCTTCCGTGAGCACGATGAAAAAGAGCTTTCCCATTATTCCAGCATGACCTTTGATGTGGAATATCGATTCCCTTTTGGAAAACGAGATGCGGTCGAAACTTGGGGTGAGCTTCAGGGGCTGGCGGATCGAGGTGATTTTGACCTTTCTCAGCATGAAAAGTTCAGTGGAAAAGATCTGAAGTATCAAGATCCTCACACCAATGAGCGCTATTTACCGCATGTGATCGAACCTTCTTTTGGCTGTGATCGAACCCTATTGACTGTTTTGATTGATGCGTTTGATGAGGAAAAACTCGAAGACGATTCAGTGCGAACGGTGATGAGATTTAAGCCCAGTATTGCCCCCATTCAAGTGGCTGTTTTCCCCCTTCTGAAAAACAAAGAGGAATTGGTTGGAAAAGCGCGCGAAATCTATAAAGATATCAAAAAAAGCTTCCGTTCCGAATGGGATGATAGCGGCAATGTGGGGAAGCGATACCGACGTCAGGATGAGATTGGGACTCCTTATTGTATTACTGTTGACTTCGACACCCTCGAAGATGAATCGGTAACGGTTCGTGACCGAGATTCCATGGAGCAGGAGCGGGTGAAGATTGGGGAATTGAAGGAATATTTGATGGCGAAAATGTAAGGGTTATTCGCGTGACATAAAATAATATTCAATCAGCAAAACAATCACTAAAAGCAAAAGAGCGTCCCACCACGTGAGCACTCGGAGTCTTTGAAAAGCCAACCCTACGCACGCCATTACCGACAAGAGACTCCCCTGCCTTAAGGAAGCATTCAGATGTCCGAAGGGGTTCTTCTTTTTACTTAACGTCATTCGAAGATAGTAATTTAAAATCGAAAAGGTGCCAGTGAGTGCAATAAACAAACTTGCGTAAAAAAGACTCAATGCCAAATAACCCGAAAGAAATGGGCTTAAATTATTCAAAACGAAAATCCAAGAAGCCCAACCTAAAATAGTGGCAATGAACAGGCTGACGGTGTAGTAGGCAGGAACCATAATATAACGTTGATAGCGTTATAACGTTATAACGAAAAAGACCTTTTATCAATTCCTTCTTTTCTTCCGTACTGATATAATGTTTGAGATATAAAATTACCAATTGATTATGCGCTCATTTTTTATTGCCCTTGTGTTCAGTTTCATTACTATCCCAACGGCTTCGGCGGCTGTTTTTATGGATGTTTCCTCCGGTCACCCTAATTTTGAGGCAATTAATTACCTTTATGAAAATGGCGTTATTGAAGGTTACAGCGACAATACATTCCGACCCGCGCAAGCGGTAAATCGTGCGGAGGCGCTTAAGATTTTACTTCTAGGGTCTGATATTTTTGTGCCTAACTTGCAGCCACAGGAAGTTTTTCCGGATGTTATGCACGACGCTTGGTACGGTAAATACGTTAATAAGGCTAAAAATCTTGGGGTCGTAAAGGGAGATGATGGAACTGGGATGTTCCGACCAGGAGATACCGTTAACCTGGCAGAGGCTCTTAAAATGCTTTTAAAAACCAATAATACGGATTTACCTTCCCCTTCATCCAATCCTTACTGGGATGTCTCTACTAGCGCCTGGTTCGCTCCTTATTTTGAGTATGCTAGACTTGGTGAATTGCTGGATCAATCCTCTAACGAGAATGTTTACCCTGCTACCCCTGTTACGCGCGCACTTTTAGCTGAATTGATGTATCGACTTCCTACAAGCAATGTGGTGGTTCCCGATGGAAAATCGAGTTATTACGGTGAAAAATTCCACGGAAAAACCACTGCCAGTGGTGCTATTTTTGATGCTTCCGCCTACACCGCTGCTCACCTAACTTATTCCTTTGGAACTCGTTTAAAGGTTACCAGTGTTGAAACTGGGAAAAGTGTTGTTGTAGAGATAAATGACCGTGGACCCTATGTGTCTGATCCAAACCGTATTCTTGATTTAAGTAAGGCAGCTTTTGAGCATATTGCCCCTCTTTCACGCGGAATTATTGAAGTTAAAATTGAAGAGACGAACGAACCTATTACCACTGCTCCAGAATCTTCTTTGAGCGACCTTATAAGCGATGGACTTTTAAATGGTGATCTTTTAAACAGCACAAGAACATCTTGCCCTGATATCGACACACTTAAATATGTTGCGACTAATACTTATACGGGTATTACGCTGGATGATGAGATTCCTACACGAATGCTTTTGGATGAAATATTAACGCTTTCCGGAAGTGCCTCTAATACCTCTACCGTGAGTGCCTTTATTGTTGATGAGCAAAATAATCAAACCGCTTTTTCGGGAAATGTGGAGGGCGGACGATTTGTAATGAACGTACGATTCCCCAAAGAGGGAGCCTTTCGATTGGGTATACTTCCCGGAGAATCAGGGCAAAGTGCTATTAAGGAAATTAAGGTTCAGAAAAACACCTGTATCGAGGAAGTAGACAGCATCAGCCTTGATCCCTTGTCGAATTTAACGCTCGACACCGAAAATGGAGATATGACGATTCAGTGGGATAAAAATGGTTACGATCTTTTTAAAGTAACTTTTTCTCAAGGAGGCCTTCATGAGAGCTATATTTTACACGGACTCAATGAGTGGACCCCTATCTATAAAGAATTCACCACTTTTCAAAAAGGAGATGTTTCCCTATCGGTTCGTGGTGCTCATTTGTTTGAAAAATCGATTCTAGAGCCCGCACAAATCATTTGGGGGCCAGCGATTCAGAAGTCATTCCTTGCTGATCAGCATTATAAATACAATGTTAATTCTAACGAAGTAACCCTGAGCAGTCTCTCTAAAAACTCTATTTCAGGAGATACTATTCAAGCCTCTTTTAAAGCAAAAACCTCCATTCGTGCGAAGGCCGCTGTCATCCTCCCAACGGGAAAAGTAGCAGAGATTGAGCTACAAAGTTCATCAGCCCCTTCCGCCAATCAATTTGATGTGGATGTTTTCCCTTCATCTAGCAACACCATAACTGCCAGCTATAAGGCTGTGACCACTGGAGTTCATTTTCTTGAAATCAACAATGCTGAAGGATTGGCGACTATCAACGTTCCTATTTATATACGGAATCAATTTCCACTTCTTCCAAGCCCACGAGATCTTTCCGACCAAACCTCCGTTGATTTGGGTGGAAATTTAGCCACGCTTCGTGATCAATTCCTAACTCTAGTTAATCAAGACAGAAGTGACCATGGACTATCTGCTTTAAAACTTGACCCCACTCTTAATAATTTGGCTCAATTCAAAAGCGATGACATGGTGAACAACGATTATTTCAGTCACTGGAATAAAGATGGAATGACCTCGAATGACCTTCGTTTGAATTATGGAATTCAAACATCTGTTAGTGAGAACTTAGCCAAGGATGTAACCCTGGAGCTCGCTGAATATGGGCTTATGCGAAGTGCGATTCACCGCTCAAACATTCTTTCAGACGAATGGACACGGATTGGACTTGGAATCACTCAAAGTGGTGATGGAAGCTATGTATTTGTTCAGGCTTTCTCAAGTGATCCTCTAGATATGAATGACTTAAGCGGTCTAAGAAACAGCATTCTAACAACCATCAATGACAATCGATCAGCAAACCTAGCTCAGCAATCTAATTTAAATACCCTTGCTCAAAGCTGGAGCTTAAAAATGGCCGATGAGGACTTCTTTAACTATGAGGGATTAACTGACATTATCCATGATGCTGGAGTAACTGCCGCTCTTGGATTTTCTATTATGGGGAATAACAGCTTTTCTGATCTTCTAGGTAAAGTTGATGGGAATGTTCAAGTTCAGGATATTAAATGGAAGGATCTAGGAATTGGGATTGAACAAGATAGCTTGGGGATTATTAAGGTGACGCTCATTTATACAGAATAACAAAAAAGCCCTCCATGGATCCTGAAACAAGTTCAGGATGACAAAAGTGGGGGGCTTTTTTTAATTGATTAACTTTTCTCGTCTGGGGCGTAAATGTAGTCGTAGTTCTTTTTGTCGTAACTGAAGAGTTCGTCGTCTTTAAAGAATCGAGGCACTTCTGCTTCTGCAGTTTCGACGCTATCGGACGCGTGGATCAGGTTGCTTTGTACGCTCATTCCCAAATCCCCACGAATGGTACCAGGGGCAGC
>DAOWGG010000077.1 GCA_030637565.1 Candidatus Peregrinibacteria bacterium
CCTCTGAATCAAGAGTGTCAGACCGTCCTTTAGTCGCCACTGATTTTTCAATAAAAACACTCATTAATTAATCAAAAAATGAAGAAGCTCTGAAGGACTCTTAATCATAAAAGGGCAAATTAGATAAGAAAAAGATATCATCCTATCATAAGGGGATACTTTGTCAATTTAAGCCATAGAAACATTAACGGTTTTGTAATCAAAACCAAATAAATTATAGCTTTTCCTTAATCGCCTGAGCAGCCTTTTCACCTGCAATCTGCTCTAAGGAAACCTGAGATGCTTCACGAATTTTCTGAGTTGATCCGAAATAAGTGAGGAGCTTTTTTTTGAGCTTCGGACCAACTCCAGGAATGCTATCGAGAGCCGATTGAGTCATTTTCTTATCACGTGAGGATCGATTAAACTCAATCGCAAACCGATGAGCCTCATCACGAATACGTTGCAACAAATAACTCGCTTCAGTATCAGATGGAAAATTAATAGGATCTGACTTTCCAGGAACATAAACCTCTTCCAACCGTTTTGCCAAAGCAATCATCGGAATATTCAAATCTTTTTCAAACAACACATCGTGTGCCGCATGGAGCTGCCCTTTACCTCCGTCAATCACAATCAAATCAGGCTTTGATTCAAAGGATGTATCCTTTTTCTTTTTCTGATACGCCATAAATAGAGGCTTCGAAACGTCATCCGTATATTTTTTGGCATGATCACCCAATTCTTTTGGCGGCTGATGAAGCGTTTCAAGTCCCATCTTCAAATAATAGGTTTCAAGCGCCTGATGACAGAATAAATAAAGACGCTTTTGCTTGGAAGATTCAATCAGTTTTTTAATAATAAAATGTCCCAACTTTTTCCCTCGCTCTTTTGGATCGACCCATAACCCAGCAATGCGGTGAACTTTTTCACTGAGTGGATCAATACGACCCAAAGCAACCACTCGCTCCTTCCCTTTTCGGATCACATAGAATTGTTTCAATTCAAAACGTTCTATTTGATCCCATGTTTTTTTAATGAATGGTTCATCTTTCTTCTTCGCTTTTTCAAGCTTGTAGCCATCTGGCAAAACCGCAGGCAAATAATTCAAACGACGACGCAGAACTTCGGCCATACTTTTATAATCATCAATTTCGCCCTGAGTGGTTTTCAAGCGGAACTGTCGATAATCAGCCACAGCAGACTCCCCTTTTTTAAAAACAACCATCGACCCAACCACTTCTGTGCCAGATAAATGAGAAATATCGTAACATTCAATTCGCTTCAATTCAGATTCTAATTGAAGAGCTTCTTGCAGCTCTTTTACAGCCACCTCTCCTTTCTTATCCACCATCCATCGTGCCTTATTCTGCTCCGCAAAACTACGGGCGTTTTTTTCAGCCAACACAACTAGGTCATCTTTTTTTCCAGCTTGAGGGTGAATAAGTTGGACAGCCTTGCTTGTAAATTGACGAATATAATTCTGCATCAATTTAAGCTGATCCAACTCCAGTGAAATCAAAATTTCTTTTGGAATATCTGCTGCTATTGAATAATAATCACGCAAAAAAGTTTCCATCACATCAGAAGGGTTATCATCCCCCTCAAGAATAAAATTCTCCTGACCAATCAAGCGCCCATTTCGAATTTGAAAGAGGTTGAAAAAATGGCGCCCAAGATCAGTGACAAAACCAATCACATCTCGATCAACAATGGTTGTATCTGTGATCAATTGTTTTTCAGCCGAACGCTCAATGGCGCCAATTTGATCTCGAAGTTTAGCCGCTCGTTCAAACTTTTTTTCAGAAGCAAAATCCATCATTTGCTTTTTAAGCATGTCGATTGCTGGCTTGTAATCCCCCTCCAAAAATTCAACCGCTTTTTGAACCAACTGATGATACTCTTCGGGGGTTACCATGCCCGCACAAGGCCCAATACAACGCTTAATATGATAATCGAGACAAGGTCGCTTAGCTTCACTCGCTCCAATTTTCACCGCCACCTTTGCCCCTTTTAAAGGAGTTCCTTTTGGATTGAGCTTGATGTTACGAACCGAGCACAATTTAAAAATACGCTTCGCTGATTCCAACAAACGCTTCACATCGGAACCACTGGTTTTTGGACCAAAATATTTCGCCCCATCTTTTGCAATACGGCGAACCGTATAAATTTCAGGATAATCCTGATCAACTGTAACCTTGATGTACTGAAAGGTTTTATCATCCCTCAAAAGAACATTGTATTTTGGCTTTAATTCTTTCACTAAATTATCTTCCAAAACCAAAGCCTCAATTTCGCTATTGGTCTCAATCCATTTAATTTCATCGACCTTTTCAAGCATCTTCTGAATACGAGGGCTGTGCTTCGCTGACTTTCGGAAGTACGTTTGCACTCGCTTTTTCAAATTCTTCGCCTTACCTATATATAGGGGCTCTTTTTCCTCATTCAAAAACTGATAAACACCAGGGGAAGATGAAAGCTTGACGATGATTTTATCAAAGGATTTTTTCACGAAACCATTATACACGGTTTGACAATCAGTAACATTAAGGCTTTCTCCCACTCAATATTTCATATAGCTCCTCTTTGGGAACGAATTCAAATTCCCCTTTTTCATTATATCGATGAATCTCAAAATGCACATGTCGTCCACAACATGGCTTTCGAGCATCTATACCTGTATTTCCACCATGACCAATAACTTGTCCAGCCTCAATAATGTCCCCCAACCTTACATCCACCTTATTAAAATGTGCATAATAAGTGTATTCGCGTTTTTGAGGATTGAAAATAATGACACCATTGCCAGTCTTTCCCCCCATCCCCCCACCTTTATAACTCAACTTTGTCCTTCCACCACTCCAACCATTTTCAGCAGCGATAACAACACCTGACTGTTGAGCAAGAACTGGAGGCCCAAAGTGCTCACCATCAACCTCTTTAAAAGGGTAGTAAATATCAATAGCATCTTTATGATCCCTCCAAAACTCTCGCTTGGAAGGCATGTTTTTAATTCCCCATTCTTCAAATAAATGAGAAGTTTTACTAATATCAATCGATGTTCCAAAAATTCGAATATAGCTAGAAAAAAGCTGCTCATGTTTTACTTGATTTTGTTTGGCAATTTTTCCATCGCTAACAAAATGACGAAGACTTTCTGTATAAGCATCCGTCATTCCTGCTTGTTCCTTAATCCGCTGAGGCAAAACATTCATTAAAAAATGATCAGAAAAATAAAGGCCAGAAGCGTAAGCACTTGGTGGAAATATTTTTTCACGCAAATCCTCAATAGTAAGCTGCCCATCTTTTATTGCCTCCTTTAAGGCAGTTAAATAAACATCTACTTTCGACACATCAAGCTGATCAATATTCCGATAATCCAAAGCCTTTAACATAGGATGATCAACCAATTCCATCTGCTCTAAATTTCTTTCTTCGAAATTTGGATTCTCCTGACCCAAAGCATAATTAGGCGATAATGAAGAAAGGAGTATAAAAATAAAAATTCGCTTCCTGCTCAAAAAATTAGAATATGAAAATTCATCGCAACTAGAGCCAACTTCTTCAGAATAGGAAATCATTAAAAGATAAATAAAAGAATGAAATAATACTGAGATATTGAAACTTTGTCAATCACGCCATATCAAATATGCTAATATAAAACCATGAATCTCCAAAGGTCTATTCTCCAAACCATTGCATTCTTCGATATTTTCAATTTCCCACTCACTGCGGAAGAAATTGAAAGGAATTTATACGATTATAAAAAACCAATTCATATTAAAGAAATTAAAGGGACTTTAGGTGAAATGGAAGAATCGGAAATGGTAGAAAAGGTGCACGATTATTTTGTTCTTAAAGACAGAGGAAAGCTGATCGATATTCGAAAAAGCCGACGATTTTTAGCCGAAAAGCTATGGAACCGAACGAGACAATATTGCCAATACATCATCCACGTTCCATTTGTAAAAATGATTGCTGTTTGCAATAACTTAGCTTACGACAACCCCAGTGAAGTTTCAGACATTGATTTATTTATTGTTATCGAAAAAGGGCGAATGTGGACAGCGCGACTCATGGTGAGCTTGATTCTACAATTCTATGGTGTCAGAAGACATGGGAATAAGGTTATTGGAAGGTTTTGCCTAAGCTTTTTTGTAACACCTGAGGCAATGGATATGGAAAAGTTGGAACAGAAACCAAGCGACCCTTACTTGGCCTACTGGACAAAGCTTTTGATGCCGATTTACGGAAAAAAAACCTACACACAATTTATGGAAATGAATGAGGGGTGGTTAAAGAAAAAATACGGTCTTAACTTCGAAGATGTTAAAGAAAAAAAGTTCAGCTTCCGAGGAAAAAGCTGGATAAAAAAATTCTGGGAATGGCTTTTTAAAGGAAAGCGAGGTGATTTAATTGAAAAAATAATAAAAAATATTCTAGAGAAAAGATCTCAAAAAAAAGCAAAAGAACTTGGGCCAGAAGCCAGCATTGTTATATCTGATAACATGCTTAAATTCCACAATCAGGATCGACGTAAAGAGTATTTGGAGAAATGGGAAGAAAGACTGTAAAAACTATGCTTTCTTCGGCTTCAGCTGAATATGTCGCTTTGCAATTTTCTGCTTAATTTCTACCAAACGAAGCTTGTTTAAACCATGCAAAAGCTTGGCATAATCTTGATCTCCTTTAAATTTCTTACCCTCATCAGTAGCGGTTTCTTGCATCAAAGAAAGAGGGCTTTCTTCTTCGAGCCCATAAAGCTCTCGGTTGATTTGATGAACATGCTCCGCTCCTAAGTAATGCTTCAAAATCACATAATCCGCCCCTCGATTGAAAAGTTCCAATCCTTCACGTCCACTATCCGCCGTAACCAAAACAATTGGTCTTTTATCATGAGGAATTTTCTCGATGTATTTGATTAAAAATAAGTTATCTTCTGGATTAGGAAGAGTACTAATGATCGTTTCAGCATTTTCTAATCCAAGCTCATTCAAGAGCTCCGTATCTTCTACATCCCCAAAAATACAGCTATCTCCTTTTTTGATGAGCCTTTTAATCACAGAGTTGTAATGATCCACAACTACATAATCTTCTTTGAACCCCTTAATCTGCCCAAGAATTTGTTGACCCATCTGCCCACAACCCAAAAGAATAATATGGTCTTTAAGACCTGTCTGAATATTAGAAAGGCGCTTGGAAGCCATTTTAAATTCAAAAATGGTCAGATAATTCCGTAACTTATTATAGATCTGATTATTATAAATCATAAAGTAAGACGAAACAGTCATTGTAAAGATTCCCATCAAAGTAACCATAGAAACAACATCTTGATCCAAATGACCTAAACTAGACCCCATTGCCATAAGAATTAATGAGAACTCACTAATATTCGCAATAGACAACCCTGTAAAGAACGAACTGCGTTTGTCGTAACCCAGAATCCCCATGATAATCATTACGATAATAGGATTCCCGATCAGAACAAATAAAGAAAGGATAATGAAAACGGGAATAAGTGGCCCCATTGAGCTGAAAACGAGGCCAGCACCCAATGCCACAAAGAAAATAGTAATAAAGAAATCACGAAGAACTTTCGCCTTGGAATTGATTTCAAAAGTATAAGGAAGACTAGCCAAGCTGATACCTGCAATAAAAGCACCAATTTCAACGTTCATTCCAATCATTTCAGAAAGCAATGCCACCAAAAAACACCAACTCAAACTGAATAAAATCAAAAGCTCATTCGAAGTCGCAATTTTGTTATACAAATAACCAAGAAAATAGCGAGAAATTAAAATCACAACCGAAGCCAATAAAATTCCCTTCAAAAGAATCCCACCAAAGCGCATGAAATCAAAAGTAAACGAACCTTCGGTAAAGCCAGAAAGAGCAACCAATGCCAGAATAGCGATGACATCCTGAACCAACAGAATACTGATCGCTACCTGACCGTAGAGTGCATTGTTATCACGCTTATCATAAATCAACTTAATCGCAATAACGGTACTACTAAGTGTCAAACCAATCACCAAATAAATTGCTTCAATAAGGTCAAAGCCAAAAAATGAAATAATCAAAAAACCGATAAGCCCTGTAAAGAGCACTTGCCCCACCCCCGTCAAAAACGCCACAGCGCCCAAATCCTTCATGCGATCTGGATTCATTTCCAGCCCCACCAAAAATAACATCAGCATGATACCTACTTCCGCAATAATATGAATCGTGTGGATATCGTGAACGAAGCCAAATCCAAAAGGGCCAATCAAAACCCCTGCCGCCACATAGGCCAAAATAAGAGGCTGCTTCAAAAAATAGCTTACCACCCCCACCAATGCAGCAGAGATAACAACGAGACCTAATTCAAAGAACAATGATTCCATTTATTTTTATTTTGGATTTTGAAGTTCGGATCCACTAAACCTGAAGTGCCTCCTCAACCGTATTAAAATACTTAATAATGGTTGTAAGCCCCACTAGCGTAATTACATCCATCACGGCCTCATTCGCACTGGCGATCTTCATTTCACGCTGGTCTTTTGACAAATGAGTATGAATAGAAACCAAATAGCCAATACCCTTACTATTAATAAACTCAAGCTGAGTAAAATCAAAAAGAAGAACTTTTATATTCAAATCATTCAAAAGAGGATCGAGTTGAGCCTTGAGCCCCTCCAAGCTAGATTCATCCATTTCACCCGTTAAAGAAACAACCTTAATACCAGGAGCAGAAGCATCCGACAGAGCAACAGTAAGTTCAGACATGTTTTTATTTTTATTAGTCAATACAAAACCAATATACCGAGAACTCCCCCAATTTACAAGACCTCTCGACCTAGTTCCTAGTCCTTAGTCCTTAGTCCTTTTATGTTGACCACCCCAGCACAATTTTGTTAACCTAGTTACATTAAAAAACTATGAAAAAAAGAGTTCTTTCTGGAATCCAGCCATCAGGTAATCTTCATATTGGAAATTACTTCGGAATGATCAAGCGTATGATCGAATACCAGGAATCCAACGACCTCTTTTTATTTGTGGCTAATCTTCATTCGCTCACTACACTGAATGATCAGGAAAAGCTAAAGAGCCTAACTCTAGAAGCGGCAATGGATATGCTGGCATTGGGGATTGACCCTAAGAAGTGTTATTTTTGGGTACAATCCGATGTACCGGAAACCGCTGAATTAACCTGGATTCTTTCTTGTTTAACGCCAATGGGATTGATGGAAAGAGCCCATAGCTATAAAGACAAAGTTGCAAAAGGACTCCTGCCAAATCTTGGTCTTTTTAATTATCCCGTTCTGATGACAGCGGATATTCTGATCAACCAAGCCAACGTGGTACCCGTGGGAAAAGACCAAAAACAACATGTTGAAATGGCTCGGGATATTGCGATTAAATTCAACAACACATTCGGGGAAACTTTTGTGATACCAGAGCCTGAAATTCCAAAAGAGATTGCTTCGATTCCTGGAACCGATGGGCAAAAAATGTCAAAATCTTACAGAAACACCATTCCTATTTTTGCTGAAGACAAGGTGATTAAAAAAGCAGTGATGGGAATCGTAACCGATTCAAAAGGAATAGAGGAATCAAAAGAACCTGAAGGAAATACCATTTATGAGCTCTACAAATTATTCGCCAGTAAAACGGAGGCAGATGCACTAGCGGTTCAATTCAAACAAGGAGGATTGGGATATGGAGACGCTAAAAAAATGCTGCTCGAAAAAATTCTAAAATATTTTGAACCTTTCAAAGAAAAAAGGAAACAACTTCAAAATCACCCTAAAAAAGTAGAAACCATTTTAGCAGAGGGAGCCAAAAAAGTACGCGAAGTCACTCATAAAACCATGCAAAAAGTACGCGAAGCCACTGGCCTCAAATATTAGTTTAGTCCTTAATCCCTAATTCTTAGTCCTTACATTATGACCAAATACATATTCGTCACCGGAGGAGTCTGCTCATCACTTGGAAAGGGAATTGCCAGTGCTTCAATTGGGAACTTACTAAAAGCTTCTGGTTATTCAGTATTCACTCAAAAATTAGATCCTTATTTGAATGTTGATCCAGGAACCATGAGCCCCTTCCAGCATGGAGAAGTGTTTGTAACAGACGACGGCGCTGAAACGGATTTGGACCTTGGGCATTATGAACGTTTTATAGACACTCCACTAAGCAAATTCAGTAGTTTTTCCACCGGACAAATCTATCAAACTGTTTTAGATCGAGAAAGAAAAGGAGATTATTTAGGGGGAACCATTCAAATCATTCCCCATATCACTGGTGAAATTAAAAAACGAATCCGTGAAGCTGCACGAAAATCAAAAACGGATATTATGCTTTGTGAAATTGGTGGAACGGTTGGAGATATTGAAGGTCAGCCATTTTTAGAAGCCCTTCGTCAAATGCGACATGAAGAAGGAAAAGAAAATACACTATTCGTGCACCTTACCCTTCTGCCATATTTGAAATCGTCCAAAGAATTAAAAACCAAACCCACTCAACTTTCTGTAAAAACACTTCAAAGCACCGGTATCCAGCCCGATATCATGATCGCACGAGCTGATGAAAAAATTCATAATCAGCACATGCTGAAAATTTCTAAATTCTGCGATGTGGAACGGGAAGCCGTC
>DAOWGG010000149.1 GCA_030637565.1 Candidatus Peregrinibacteria bacterium
CCATGGGGAAGGCAGTTGTAGGGATGCTGGAATCAAATGGCATCCGATTTAGAGGTGAGTACTCAGCAAATGGTGGAAAAGGAAAAATTAACTCGTGAGTTGGAATTAGCGGGGCAAATCCAAATGGAGCTTCTGCCAGCGCAAGTGCCACAAGTAAAAAATCTCGATATCGCAGCGAGTCTAGTTTCTGCGGAAGAAGTAGGAGGGGATTGTTATGACTTCTTGATCCTTGATGAGGACAATATGATTTTTTATATTGGAGATGTAACAGGTCATGGAGTGCCAGCAGGATTGGTATCAGCCATTAATAATGCGTTGGTTCCAGCCTTTATGGAACACTATCAAACCACTCAGGAACTCATCGCTCATTTAAATAAAATATTAAAAACAAAAACACGGCCAAATGTATTCATGACGATGGTGATGGCACACTGGCATGCGACGGAGTCTAAAATTGGCTTCACTCAAGCGGGGCACGATCCGATTGTTCATTTTAAGGCGAGCGACAAAACCGTTAGCGAGCTTTCAACCGGTGGGATGGCGCTCGGAATGGTGGCTGATATTACACCAATTGTAAAAACAGACTTTGTTCAAATGGAAATGGGAGATGTGGCGGTGTTATATACCGACGGAATCCCAGAGGCATGGCAAACAGATACCGAAAGTTACGGAATGGATCGCTTTAAGGAATCCATTATTAAGAACAGTCAGCTAACCACCGCTCAAGAAATTCACGACGCATTAATTAAGGATGTTCGCGACTTTATGGGAGACTTCCCTCAGGCGGACGATATCACATTGATTGTAGTGAAGAAGACAGCTTAGTTATTGCTTCAGCATCTTCGCTAAATATTGTCCGGTGTAGCTTTTTTTGCATTTCGCCACTTCTTCAGGAGTTCCTGTGCAAAGCACTTCACCACCTCCACTTCCGCCTTCAGGTCCGATATCAATAATATAATCAACCGATTTAATCACATCCAAATTATGCTCAATAGTTAGAACGGTATTCCCTTTATCAACCAGGGCTTGCAATACGCTTAAGAGCTTTTGAACATCGGCAAAATGCAGGCCGGTAGTGGGCTCATCAAGAACATAAATTGTTTTACCAGTGGATCGCTTAGCGAGTTCAGTGGCTAATTTTACACGCTGAGCTTCTCCTCCAGAAAGAGTGGTGGCACTTTGACCAAGGTGAATATAATCGAGCCCCACGCTAGCTAAAGTGCTGAGCTTATTTTTGATCTGAGGAATTGCATCAAAAAACTCAAGCGCCTCCGCGACAGTCATATCTAAAACATCAGCAATGTTCTTCCCATGCCAGGTAACTTCAAGCGCTTCCGCATTGTAACGTCTTCCCTTACAAACTTCACAAGGTACATATACATCTGGCAGAAAGTGCATTTCAATTTTTACAATCCCATCTCCCTTACAAGATTCACAACGACCTCCTTTCACATTAAAGCTAAAACGCCCCTCTTTGTAACCTCTAAGCTTTGCTTCAGTGGTCGCAGCATAAAGTTCGCGAATGTCAGTGAACACTCCAGTGTAGGTTGCAGGATTACTGCGTGGAGTACGTCCGATTGGAGATTGGTCGATATTAATAATTTTATCCAAATGCTCAACTCCTTTAATTTCTTTGTGGGCACCCGCACGATGTTTTGCACGATTGAGTTTTGTGCTCAAAACAGGACAAAGAACGTAGTTGATTAACGATGATTTTCCAGATCCAGAAACACCCGTAACGCCAATAAAGGTATTCAGAGGAATTTTAACATCAACATTTTTTAAATTATGCTCAGAAGCCCCAATGATTTCTAGGTATTTTCCATTGCCCTCTCGGCGTTCCTTTGGAATGTCAATTTTCTTACGACCTGAAAGGTAATCTCCAGTAATTGACTTCTTGTTTTTCCGAATTTCATCGGCGGTACCAGCCGCAATAATGACCCCTCCGTGTTTCCCTGCGGCAGGACCAACGTCTAAGACATAATCAGCAGCCGCGATGGTTTCCTCATCGTGCTCCACCACTAAAACGGTATTCCCCAAATTTCTTAAATTCTCCATTGTTTTAATCAGACGAGCATTGTCGCGCTGATGAAGTCCGATCGATGGCTCATCCAAAACGTATAAAACTCCCTGAAGAGAAGATCCAATTTGAGTTGCCAGTCGAATTCGCTGAGCTTCTCCTCCGGAAAGCGTGTTGGCAGAGCGATTGAGGGTTAAATAGGCGAGCCCTACATTGTGTAGAAATTGTAAACGGCTAATAACTTCCTGAATAATCAGCTTACCAATGGTGTATTCCGATTGAGTGAGTTTATCTTTATTGTTCTCAGGAAGTAGGGATTCAAAAAAGACACGAGCTTCCTCAATCGACATTTCAGTCACATCATAAATCGATTGCTTATCAACCGTAATGCTTAAAATTTCAGGCCGAAGACGTTTCCCTTCACAAAGTTCACAAGTCAATTCTTCCATAAATCGCTCAATGTTTTTACGCACATAATCTGAATCTGATTCATGATAACGACGTTCTAAATTGGGGATTACCCCTTCGTAGGTAGTTTGAGTTTCGTAATTTGAATTTTGACTGGTGTAGGTCGCTTGATATTTTTCTTTACCTGCACCATTTAAAATTACTTCAATTTGTTTTTCATTCAATTTCCCAACAGGAGTATGAACATCAAATCCATATTTCTTTCCCACCTCTCGTAATAAGTTGGTGTACCAGTTCATTCGCATGCTAGAGGTTGACCACGGAATAATAGCTCCCTCCGCAATAGTAAGGCGTGGATTGGGCATTACGAGGTCAGGATTGATTTTGAGTTTAGATCCCAATCCATGACATTCAGGACAGGCACCATGAGGAGAATTAAAGCTGAAAGATCGAGGTTGAATTTCGGGAATAGAAATTCCACAAACATCACAGGCAAAGTTTTCAGAAAAAACTTCTTCTTCTCCACTATCTGCATCCACAATTTTAACCACCCCTTCGCCAAATCGAAGGGCGGTTTCAAGCGAGTCAGAAAGACGAGAGCGATCTTCATTTTTTTCTTCAATTTCATCTCCAGATTTAAGTTTTACAAAATTCCTTTTTAAATTCTGAACAACAATACGATCGACAACAATTTCAATAGAGTGTTTCTTATTTGGATCTAATTTGAGATCTTCATTCACTGAATAGACATGGCCGTCAGCTCGATAGCGGACAAAACCTTCTTTCTTAATTTTCTCAAGTATTTTGTGATGTTCTCCTTTGCGATCGTGCACCATTGGCGCAAGGAGCATAATGCGTTTTCCCTCCGTCATATCGGCAATAAGATCAATGATTTGGCTAGCACTTTGCTTACTGATTGTTTTTCCGCAGTCAGGGCAGTGAGGTCGACCTACTTTCGCAAAAAACAAACGTAAGTAGTCATAAATTTCAGTCACGGTTCCAACGGTAGAGCGAGGGTTACGACTTGCGGTTTTTTGATCAATCGAAATAGCAGGAGAAAGACCATCGATCGAATCGACATCTGGTTTTTCCATTAATTGCAAAAACTGACGGGCATAGGTGCTTAAACTTTCTACATAACGACGTTGTCCTTCCGCGTAAATTGTATCGAAAGCCAGCGATGACTTCCCCGATCCAGACGGGCCTGTAATCACAACGAGCTGATCTCGTGGGATTTCAACATCAATATTTTTTAAATTGTGCACACGAGCACCTTTTACAACAATTTTTTTCAAGATTTTTTTGGGTTATGGAGGGGGTAATTGGCATTAATAAGCCAGTTTTCATAGAGTTGCATATTTTTTTAAAGAAGTCAATACCCTTCGGGGGAAATTAACAATATAACTTTCTTGAGTTTGCGTGCGTGGGGCCCCTTATCAATAAGGGGGGTATTAAATAAAAAGGGGTAAGAAAGAAAAGTAAATAAAAAGAAAGAAAAGCCCGCCTTGAATATGCGGAGCCCAATTTGCTATACTGACTCTTGTAAAATCTAAAATAAAAAATCATGATCGAAATTCTAAAAAGCATTCCATTCTTCACCGAATTATCCGATGAGGATCTTCAAAAGATTGTTGAGAAAATTCAAATGCAGTATTTTCCAGAAAATCACATCATTTTTAATGAAGGAGATGAAGGAGATATAATGTATGTCATTAAACGTGGTGAGGTTCAGGTGCTTCGCGATAATACTATTCTTGCGCTCTTAAAAGACGGTCAGTTTTTCGGAGAAATGGCTTTGGTATCCGATGAAACTCGAAATGCCACTATTAAAAGCGTATCCGATGTGGAACTTCTCACTCTTTCAAAAGACGACTTCAAATACCTAATGGAAACCAATAGCTCCATCGCTTCCATCGTCAGCTACGAAGTGGTTAAGCGTGCAAATGCTATTTCTTAGCTTACTACTTATAGCTTATTGCTTACTGCTTATAAAATGAACATTCTTCTTCATCTCATTCTCGCACACTTCCTCGCTGATTATCCTTTTCAGTGGAATTGGCTGGCAAAGTATAAACAAAAGCATTCTTTAGGGGTTTTAATTCACAGCTTCACTCATTTTGTTGTTTCATTAGTTTTAACGATTCCCTTTTTATACATGGGAAAAGTGTGGCTAGGAATCTTATTTATTTTTGTGACTCATACAGGCCTTGATCAGTTGAAAATCTATTTGGGGAAAAAAACCAAATGGAATTCATTTTTACTGTACACATTAGATCAACTCGCTCATTTGTTGATCATATGGGGGGTGGCTAGTTATTGGGGAGTGCTCGCTCCGCTATGGCCAGGTGAGTGGATGAGCTATTACTTCAACGATTCCATTCTTAGCTTTGTTTTGATCTTAACTCTGGTTACGTATTTCTACGATGTGTCCCGATGGACGTATCTGAATATGCGAAAAAAACAGCCTTACAAGCGAAATTATAAGATGATGGCTCGTAATGCACTGATCGTCGTGATTGCCTTCTCGGTTTATTGGATCACTACTTAACCTCAAACGTCCACACTCCATCCCAATCCATTGCGGGTGGGTTCTTAATAAATTCATTACATCGATCCACAAATATTTTTGAAGGGGGGTCATTCGGAATGGAGGCAAACTTTTGCATCGCATTATTAAAATCTTTTTTTCGATATAATTCCAAGGCTTCAGCAAAAGTTTGAATCATCGATTGCTTGCCAGAATCCACTTCTTCTTTGGTGCTCATTAGCTCATAAACACGAACGGGTTGCTCCTTTCCTTTCACTCGAATTTGATCGAGTTCTCGACACACAAAATCATCCTTAATAATCTCGTAGGTATTTTCCGAGATCATCAGCTCCGTGTCGTATTGCTTGTTGATACTTTCCAAACGAGAGGCCAGGTTTACATTGTCTCCCATAATGGTGTAGTCAAATCGATCCGCTGATCCCATATTCCCAGCAATCACTTCTCCCGTATTAATTCCAATACGCACATGAATAGGGGGTAGCCCCTGCTTTTCCCATTCCAATCGCAGTTCAGCCAGTTTTTTCTGATTTTTCAATGCGGTCAAACAGGCATTTTTAGCGTGATCTTTCAGCGGCACTGGAGCGCCCCAAAAGGCCATAATGGCATCGCCTTCATACTTATCTAACGTTCCTTTGTTTTCTAGAATTTCATTGGTCATTTCATCTAGGTATCCGTTTAGGAATTGAACCAGTTGACCAGGCTCCATTTTTTCGGAGATAGAAGTGAATCCAGCAATATCTGAAAAGTAAGCGGTTACTTCTTTTTTGGCACCTCCCAATTCCATCATTTTTGGGTCTTTTAAAATCTGATCCACCACCGATTTATTTACATAATGACCAAACGCTCCTTCAATAAATTTACGCTCTCCTTGCTCCATTATAAATCGGAGCAAAAAGGTCCCAGTGAAGGATAGAAGAATGGTAATAAGCGGATAAATCACATTCAGAAACAATCGCGATTCATAGGCGATGATCCCAGCCATCACAACTCCAAAAAGTTCCGCCAAAAGAATGGGGATAGCGAAGCGAACCCGAAGCTTAGAAAAAAGGAATAAGTTGATCGCAATCAGGGAAAGTAAAAGAATCCACAAGCTCAATCGAGACTGATCTCGCAGAAACTTATCCGAAATAATTGTTTGAATGTTATTCGCATGAATCTCAACTCCAGGCATACGAACCCCCTGACTAACTGGTGAAAGGTAGTAGTCCTGAAGGTCGATCGCCGTCGGGCCAATTAAAATGATCTTATCTCTTAATTCTAATCGATTTCCCTCCGTACTAACAAAGTTTTTTTTCAAAACGTCCGTCAGAGAAATTTGTGAGTAGCTATGAGGCTGAGCAAAGTAATTCACATACATAAAATGACTCGTCAGATCATGCCGTTTATCATAAAGAGAAATCACAGGAATATTTAAATCGGAGCCAAAAGCATAACTTGATCCTTGAATGGTAGGCTGGTGATCTTTTTCGTTTAAGTATTCTCGAGCGAGTTGAAGCGAAAAGGATTCAATGGGCTCATCTCCCGATTCACTGTAAACAGGAACCTGTCGCACAAACCCATCTTCATCCAATTTTACATTAATCCATCCCACTTTTGGATTTCCCTCAAGGAGAGTTTGATTCGGCATCTGGACATCACGATTTCCGTTGGTGAATAAATAGCGTCCCGCTAAAACAACATTGGAATGTTTAGACAAAGCATTTCGAAAGACTTCATCTCCTTCTTTATTGTCTGGGAAAGTCATATCGATACCAATGGCAGCTACATTGGCTTCATTTAGTATTTCGATTGCTTGCCCGTAATACGCTCGAGACCACGAAGAGAGAGGTCCAAGCTCTTCCGCAGAAAGGCTTTTTTCATCAATGCCAACTACCACAATCTCAGGGCTAGCCGAGGCAAAGTCATAAAATTTATTCTGCAGACTTTTTTGGGTTCCTAAAAACATTCCACGGCTCACCATGAAACCGACGATTAGGGCGATTGAAAGCCCAAGTGCAGCAAATTTTAGAATTTTTTTAAGCATCGTCGTCATTATCTTCCCAAGTGGAAGCGATTAGATAAAGAATAACCGTGAGGCCGAGCCATTTGAGGAATTTTTTTAACACTTTGTTCAGTTGTTAATTTAATCTATACATTATACCAAAAAATCGCTTAAATATCAATGAGTTCACCACTCTTAAAGCAAAAAACTTGACTTCTGGTCAGATATATATAAAATAGTAAACGAAATAGCCCTTTCAAAAATGAAAACTTGGTTCCAAACAATGTACCTCGTCATTAAACCTCACATCTGAGGCGTTTTATTGAGCTACCCAACCTGGAATTACATAAAATAATAAACGCCTCACAAGAAGAGGCGATTTTTTTTATAAAAAGTTTCAAGAATAGTTGCTAGTAATGTAAAAATATGTTATAATATTAAAATTAATAATAAGAGTCATAATTTTAAACTCCAATAGAAATGGCAGACACTAATCCAGAATCATCATCGAGATTAGAGCAAATAGATCCCCTTAAGCATACTTTTGCAGACCTTTCTGCTTTTCGTGACGTATATGATCAATTAATACACATAGCTGATAGTGTTAAGATCAAGGATAAGTCTGTTTTAGGTCAGGGTAGTGAAGAGAGTCCTTATTCGGCAGCTGAAGCTTTGAGTATCAAAGAAAAATTTCCCCTATATTCGGCAGCTGAAGAAAAATGGAACGAAGAACCTTTGAATATCAAAGAAAAATTTCCCCTACTAGGAGATTTCTTATTTAGAGTTACAGGACGTATCAGTAGCTTTTCACGCGTAAAATATCTAATTAAAAATCATCCAGAGCTTTATGAAGCCTTAAAAGAAGAGAGAAAAAAAATTCTTGAGCTAACAGGGGTAATGAATTTGAGTGAGCTAAAAAATCAATCAGATAACCAAGAAATGATAGATAGAGTTCGTGAAAATATAGCTAGATCAGCTGCTGACATATTGGTTCCTGATTATGTAAAAGATGAATATGCACGCTTAAAGTTAAGTGAAAGAGAGCTGTATGATTTAGGGGTTCAGGCTGAGTCTATATTGGATTACGTAGATAGTAAGTTTTTCCCAATGTCTGGTGAAGTTCTATCAGAGGGTTTAACTGATGTTAAAAATTGTCATGACGTAGGTAAATTGGTCTTAATGGCCTCCGACGATGGTTCATCTGATAACCCAAATGAACACGGATGGGAAGATACGACACGCAATCGAGCATTGGTAAAATTAGCTTTAATAGAAATTTTAGCCAAAATAAAACAGAGTATTTATGAGAGAATGCAGGGGGATTATGGGTTATCTTATTTTGATAAGTTGATGAATGAAGAGGGGGTTTATTCTTTCAAAGATGGGAAGAAAAAAGGTTATTTTGATATAAGATTTTTGGTAACAAATCATGGAAAAGACGATCACAAGTGTATAGATTGGAATCTGGTTGAAAATGAAGAAGAGGCATTGAAGCTTGCATCTAATGATGGCAAGGAATTAACAACAATAGCTCTTCGGAAATTTGAAGTGGAAAATGAGGAGGGGGAATCAATAGAAATCGAGGGGATGGTAGATACTCGTGTAAAAACAATTACATCAATGGCACTAAAAATGTTGCGTAAAGATTCAGAGGATGCTGAAGAGGTGCTTAAGGATTTAAATGGAGTCCGTTTGGTTTTTAGAAACAATAGAGATATTGAATTGTTTGAAAAGAGCCTAGAGAAAAAGCTAGGTAAGAATCATGAGGTGGAGATCATTCGATCAAAAACTGAAGTGGCTGATGGGGGTTTGAAATGTAAAAAACATAATATATTAATTGATGGCAGGAAGTATGAAATGCAAATATTTACATTTAAAGAATACACAGATTATCTTTATCAAAATTCTGTCTCTTGGTCTGAATACGAAATTGATCGATTTTTCGAAAGTAGTAGCTCTCACGCATTTTACCCAGGCTCAATGCCAAAGTATGAAGAATTGGATCGTGAAGAAAACGCCAATAGGGCTAGGAAGACAGCAAGGATGCAAAATTCAAGAATAGTGCATGGTGGAGGAGGTTTAAGCGATAGTGTTGTAGCATAATAATTTTTTTATGGCAGCTATAGAAGCACTCGACATCATCGATGCACCAAAAGAATTATCCCAAAAAGATCAGGCACTTGAGAATGTGCGTAAAATATGCGACGGACTTCGAGGGGATCTTGGAAGTATTTTTATTGGGATGACATTTC
>DAOWGG010000076.1 GCA_030637565.1 Candidatus Peregrinibacteria bacterium
CGTCGTCTGGTGGATGCGGTTCAGGATGTGGTTATTAAAGAGCCTGATTGTGGTTCAGAACACAAGCACCTTATCACTCGTGAAGAGAGTGACCAGATTGGTGAAAGTTTTGAAAAGCGTATTTATGGACGAACACTTATTGAGCCAATTGCTCATCCAAAAACGGGTGAAGTGATTGCTGAAGTGGGTCAAGAAATTGACAATGAAATCCTTCGTCAGCTTAATGAGCTTAAGATTGATGAAGTTGAGCTTCGTGGAATTATGACCTGTAAGACTGAAAATGGTATTTGCCAGAAGTGTTATGGTCGTGATCTTGGAACCAATCATACCGTTGATCTTGGTGCGGCAGCTGGAATTATTGCTGCTCAGAGTATTGGTGAGCCGGGTACTCAGCTTACGATGCGTACGTTCCACATGGGTGGAGTTGCGGAAGGAGCGGATATCACTCAAGGTTTGACTCGTGTGGAAGAGCTTTTCGAAGCTCGTCCTCCTCGTTCTAATGCGACGCTTTCTGAGATCGATGGAAAAGTTAGTATTAAGCACAAAAAAGATTTGGTCGAAGTTTCTATCCTTGAACAGGATATCGAGAGTGACGATTATAATATTCCTAAAAATTACGAAGTTTCTGTTAAAAAAGGAGACAAGATCAAAGCGAAACAAATTTTGGCTCGTTCCACTAAAGACAAGGGGACTATCAAGGCTAAAATTGATGGAAAGGTGACAAAAGTAGAGGGTCATAAATTGATCATTAAACACAATGAAGAGCAAGTTCGTGTGTACAATTTTGGACATCGTGAACGTCTTCAGGTTACTAATGGTCAGCTGATTGGGAAGGGGACTCCTTTGAGTCGTGGTCATTTGAACTTACAAGAACTTCTTCATTTAACCGATGTTCACACCGTTCAGCGTTATATTATGATGGAGGTTCAACACATTTATGCTTCTCAGGGGCAAACCATTAACGACAAGCATATTGAGATTATTATTAAACAAATGTTCTCAAAAGTTCGTGTTGTCCATCCTGGTGATAGTGAATTCTTAACAGGTGAAACCATTACTGTTTCTCAGCTTGAGCGTGTGAATATAGATCTAAAAGCGGCTAAGAAGCAGGAGGCAATTGTGGATCCTTTACTCCTTGGAATCTCTCGTATCGCGATCATGACGGAGAGCTGGTTGTCAGCGGCTTCCTTCCAGGAAACGATCCGTGTGTTAGTAGAAGCTTCCACCACAAAAATGGTCGATTTACTTAAAGGCTTGAAAGAAAACGTAATTATTGGTAAATTGATTCCCGCTGGTGAAATTTACAAACAGCAATACTTGAAAGATCATCAAAAATAAAACCAATAAAAAACATTTGTTTTTTAATTTTTACAACTTTTAATTTATAATTTTTATCACCCAGTTATGCCTACTATTAATCAATTAGTCCGTAAATCTAGGGGTACTCAAAAAAAGAAGAGTAAATCTCCTGCTTTACAATATACTTTTAATTCCCTTAAAAACCGTGAAGTTTCTCTTGATAAGGGGGCTCCTCAGAAACGTGGGGTTTGCGTAAAAGTAACCACTCGTACTCCTAAGAAACCGAATTCGGCGCTTCGTAAAGTGGCTCGTGTTCGATTGACCAATGGGGAAGAGGTAACCGCTTACATTATGGGAGAAGGACATAATCTTCAGGAGCATTCGGTTGTAGTGATTCAAGGAGGTCGTGTAAAAGATTTACCGGGTGTTCGATATCACATTGTTCGTGGTGTTCTTGATACTCAGGGGGTTCAGGATCGTAAGCAAGGTCGAAGTCGCTATGGAGCGAAGAAACCCAAATAAATCCGAAATCCTAAAAACTACAACTTACAAATTACTAACTACTAAATTTAATCTTAATCAATCATGGCTCAGAAGAAAGCTAAATATATTCCAGAAGATTCATCTGAATTACAGGAAAAATTTATTAACTGCATGATGAAGGCAGGAAAAAAATCTGTTTCTCGTCGTATTTTCCAAGACGCAATGAAAATTTTACGTGATCAAGGAAAAACCAATCCTATTTCTGTGTTTCAGAAAGCGCTTGATAACGTAAAACCTAACATGGAGGTGCGTGCACGCCGTGTGGGTGGATCTGTTTACCAGATTCCTGTGGAGGTGACTCCAAAGCGTCAGGCTACATTATGTGTACGTTGGATCATTGGTGCTTGTCGTACTAAAAAAGGAAAGGGTATGGCTGAAAAGCTTGCTCAAGAACTTAATGACGCTAGTAATGAAACAGGAACCGCTTTTAAAAAACGTGAAGATGTTCACCGAATGGCAGCAGCCAATAAGGCATTTGCTCATTTCGCTCGCTACAACCGACGATAATTGTTTGTAGAAATCTTTTAAAAAGCTCATCGGATTCGGTGAGCTTTTTATGGTTCTAGATTTTCTTTTGATTTATGGTGATTTATGGTAGAATTTCTATACAAAAAATAAAAAAATACTATGAAAATTCGAAAAGCTTTAAGTTTAGCATTGGCTACCCTCCTGTTGACCGCTTCTTTTTCGACTGTTTTTGCTGAAGAGGCTCAAACTTCATCCGGTATTAAGACAGTGGTGGATTTCCCAGATGTTCTTCGAACTCACAACTCTTATGTTGCTATTAGTCATTTGGCAGAGTTGGGTGTTTTAAGTGGATATCCTGATGGAACCTTTAAGCCCGATAATCCTATCAATCGTGCGGAGGTTCTTAAGGTGATTTTAAATGGATCTAACGTTGAAGCCCCTGAAACATTTGGTGAAGTCACTTTTCCCGATTTTCAGAAAGGCGACTGGTTTGCCCGATTTGTTATGAAAGCGAAGGCGTTGGGGATTGTTAAAGGAAATGATGCTGATGGCACTTTTGCTCCTGGTCGTCAGGTGAATAAGGCTGAATTTTTAAAAATGCTTTTGATGGCTAATCAAATTCGTCCTGTTCCTATTGAAGAAGGGGGTGTGGTTGCTACTGATATTTCGAACAACGATTGGTTTGCTCCCTATTTGCATTATGCGTTTCAGGTTGGATTGATTACTAAAGACGATCAGGGGAATTTAAATCCTGGAAAGCTTCTTACTCGTGGTGAGGTTTCAGATATGATGTATTTGTTGATTTTGATTAAGGGCAGTAAAGATACACAATTTTTACTTCATCGTGCTGAGTCTGAGATGGCTCAAATTGAGGTCTATATTGCGGCGAATAAAGGCACTCAGGCAAAGCGGGCTTCTGAGTTGGCGGTTGATTTAACCCAACAGGCTTACAAAAATATGTCGGATAACAACGTTGTTCTCGGTGCTGCTAAATTGGCTCGTTCCTATGATTGGTTGGTGGATGCTTTTATTTATGGTATTCAAAAAGATTACGCATTGGCTGCGGAGTGGGCGAATAAGGCGATTGATAAGGCGACTGAGGCCTGGGAAGCGAATAATGCGACTCAGCCCATTGCACGGCATATTAAAGATCGCGCCGGAGAAATATTGGCACAGGTAGAGGGGGCAGAATAATTTGCCTAAGCTTCACTGTTTCCTTATTAATTAATGCGCATGATGGTTATTTTTGCGCTAGGCTGAGTGATTGCATTGGCGCCTCCTGGGTTGATTGAGGCTTTGTTTGTGCTGGATGTTGCTTGAATTTTTAGAATTTGTCCAGCGGTTGCATTTACCAGGAAGGTGGATGAGAGGTGAAAATCAATATTTTTAATTTCCATGTCTATTCCTGATTGACTGCCTGCTACTTCAACTCCATTGAACAAAGTTCTCATTTCAAAGTTGTCGCTTCCGGCATCACTTTTGCTCGCAGTGCCTTCAACGGTTACTAGGTATAGTCCAGAGGCTCCTGCAATGAAATCGGCGGTGCCATCGGCATGTGTCCATCCGTTGATGGTTCCGTTTGTATTAAAAATTATGTCTTGATAAGTGTTGGCGGCGCTAATAGCTTGTGTGGTTGTATCGTATGAAAATGCGTAGTTTGCTCCTGTGGTTGAGCCGACGGATGACCATGTATTTATTGCGGTACATAGCCTTAACTCATTGGTGGCTGTGTTGTAATACTGCTGACCTTCGCTACAAGTAGCTGGATCTGCTATGGCTTGTGGAATTCCAAAAGTGGCAGCGGCTGTGAAATCAATACTTCCGATTGATGCAATTCCGGTTAATCCTGAGGCAATACCGACAGAAGAAACGTTCCAACTTGTGGTGTTGATGCTTACTGTATTTGTTACTCCTACTCCCAATGTGGTATTTCCACCGACGATTAAGTTGCCCAATGCATCCACGCTCCAGTCACTACTGGTCACCACAAAATCATTGGTTCCAGTGCTTACTGTAAAAGCACCGTTGCTGGTGGTGAGTACTTTGTCGGCATCCGCTCCATAAATATCTTCAAAGGTTGGTGTGGTTCCGGCGCCAGCAGTGATTTCATCCCATGCACTACCGCTCCATATGTAAGTGTTGTTGTCGGTGATGTTGTGATAGATTTGACCGGCGATTGGTGCTGTTGGGGCAATGGCTAAGTTTTCGATGGCCACATTTTTAATCTGAGCCTGTCCGAAGCTCAAATCATCTGAAATTTCAAACTGATCATTGATGTCGTTCCATTGGAAACTTTCCCAGGCAGCAGCATTTCGTCCCATGTTTAAAATACCGTTACTGTCCGTTACAGCGTGGTTAGTGGCCAAATAAGTTTGGCCGATCACAGCCAAATTACCTTCTACACGTGCGTCATCTGAAAGGGTGAAGCGCGTATTGATATTATCCCATAATAAAGTCTCGGTTAGTGTTGTACCGAATTGTAGGGCTACATTTCCACCCGTATCATCTTTATCTAGAGTAAGAGTGTTACTGTTGGTGCCAGTCAGATTACTGATTGTAAAATCCAGATCATTCAACACGCCTTGTGTGTTTGTGCTGATGGAATTATCGAACTCATCGAATACTCCAATTTTAAATGCACCAGAATCGTTGGCTGCGGTGGTTTCGGAAAGGCCAGTGGTTCCGATGATCACGTCACCACTCGTGGTTGTGATGTTCCCGAGAGCATCTACACTCCAATCATTGCTGGTTACCATAAAGTCATTAATACCTGTGTTGATGGCAAATAGACCGTCTGAAGTTGTGAGAGTATTGTCCACATCACTTGCATATAACTTTTCAAAATCATCTATGGTTAAATCTTCCCACGTGATTTCATTGTATATATAGGTATTGCCATTGGTGGTGTTGCGATAGATCTGACCCGCTATTGGTGTTGCGGGTGCGTTGGCTAAGTTTTGAATGGCAGCATTTCTTAGTTCATTTTGATTTAAGTTTAAATCATTACTTAAATCAAAATCGTTATTTATATCATTCCACATCAAGCTTTCATTTAGAGCAGCTCCAAAAATTAGATTGATATTACCGGTTGTATTGTTTTGATTTAATGTAAAAGTATTTTCACTTGTTCCTGTATCTGTGTTTTGTGTGTGTCCTCCGGATACCGTTCCTCCGTCAGCACTTCCTCCACGTAAATCAATCATTTTTAAAACAGCAGGAGTAGATGACTGAAGAATTAAGTGGGCAATTGGAAAGCCAACGGTTCCCCATTCACTTGGAATGGCACTGACTGCCACATCGTCTGCATCTACTTCAGCAGCTGCTATTGAGGTGTATTCACTGGTGGGTGGTTTTTGCTGACGCTCCATATGTAGTCCTCCATAAATGTCTCCCCAAATAAAGACTTTATGATATTTATTATTACCAATCGCTATATTTCCACCTGCTCCGTTATCGTAATTTACATTATCTATTTGAGCGTAAGTGTTGTAAAAGGCATCGGTTATTGTATCCACTGTTGTATTTTTGGCTGGATAGGTTACTTCTTCATGCATGTGAATTACAGTTCCCTGGGTCGTTGCAATGTCGAGCCCTGTAGTTGTCAGCGTTATTCCTGACAACCAAATTACACCCGTCACACGAAGGCGGTTATTGGTATCACCAATAAAATTACGAATGTAGTTTGTTAGATTTTCTACATAGTAATAGGTCGCTGTCACTCCTACAGCTCCTACCATTACTTCCCCAATCGGTACATAGTTGAATGCTTGATTGGCTGGATCGGTTGTACTACTTTCCACAAAAGCAGTTATTCCACTCTCACGTACATATACATAATTTAATACAGGATTGATATCACTTCCGCCTGTTAGGGGTATACCGATTGTTGGACTGTCATTGATGATATATTCGGTATTTTCAATATTTGCTACAAAATCAGTTCCGTTGGGATTGTCATAGGTTAAATAGGCGATGCTACCAGCTACGTTTTCACCCAAAGTTAATTGTACATCAATGGTATTTCGATTAATTTCATCTCCTTGTACTTTTAAGTCAGCTAAATCCTGAAACTGAGTAGGGGACATTAATCCTTTTGTGGTGGCAGTGGCGAGATCAATGTCATCGCTTCCATCAATATGACTTGCTGCGTGTGGTTCTGCCACTAAATCCTGCCAAACGGTTCCGTTCCATATATATACTTTACCCAGTGTAGTGTTGTAGTAAATTTGACCGATTGCGGGTGTGATGGGAGCAGAGGCGAGCTGATCAATCACAATGTTTTTTAATTGATTTTGATTAAAATTTAAATCATCGCTGATATCAAATTGAGCGTTTAGACTATCCCATTTAATAGCTTCGCCTAATGCGGCTCCAAACTGAAGGGAAACATCTCCGCCTGTATTATCTTTGTCTAGTATAAAGCTGTTGCTGTTGCTTCCGTCGATATTGCTGATTGTAAAATCTAGATCATCCAATACATCTTGTACGTTCACGCTAGCGGAATTATCAAATTCATTGAACGTACCAATTTTAAACGCACCGGAATCGTTGGCTGCGGTGGTTTCGGAAAGGCCGGTGGTTCCGATGATCACGTCACCGCCCGTGATTGTGATGTTTCCAGAGGCATCAAAAGTCGTAAATCCGGAAGCCGCACCTGCTCCTGAAATATTCCACGTGGAAGAGTTAATATTTATAGCATCTCCCCCGTCTCCTAAATTTGCAATGCCATTGACGGCTAAAGTGGTTCCGCTATCCAGTGTTAGAGTTCCGATGGTGAAGTTGTCATTTGCATCACTTCTTAAAAATTGAGTTGAATCTAAAGTATCTAACGTGTTTGCATCGGTGGTTCCAACGGTTGTCCAGGTGTCCGTTACGGTACATAGGTATAGGTAGTTGTCTGTAGTGTTATAGAATTGATCTCCTTCAGTACAGGTGATGGGGTTGGAAGCGCCTTGGGCGATGGCCATTCGAGTGGCTCCACTAAAATCTACTATACCTCCTGAATTTAAATTATTTGTTGTTACATTTCCTAGGGCGTCTACGCTCCAGTCATTGCTGTTTACAATCAGATCCCCGGTTCCAGTATTAATGGTTACATCACCATTGGTGGTTGTTAGAGTTCCGTCAGCATCACTTGCATAAACGCCTTCAAAATCTGGAATGCTTCCTGCACTTGCGGTTATGTCGATCCATGCGGTTCCATTCCACAGATAGGCGCGATTTGATGTGGTGTTGTAATAAACTTGACCCACCACTGGTGTTGCAGGGGCTGATGCTAGATTTTCAATCGCTACATCTTTTAGTTGATTTTGTCCTAAACTCAAATTATTACTAAAATTGAATTCGCTGTTAGTCGTATCAAAGGTTATGCTTTCTCCTACTGTATTTCCAAACTGAAGGGCGATATTGCCCACTACATCGTCTCTGGAATCAATCACCCATGCATTGCCATTGTTTTCAATGAGGAATTCGTTATCGAAAACAATTTTGGCGTAGGCGGGAGTGCTGCTGTTTAATAGCAGTATTAAAATGAGTAATTTTGCAGTGATGTTTTTTAGTTTTATTTTCATTGTATTGGGTATTTCTTGATCATTTTTTACCTTTTCGTAATTGGCATTATTGTGCCCCCCTCCTGAATCCGATTGCTCGGAATAATAAGAGGGAGAGGGGCATCAAATGCCAATTAGATTAGTTTGTGTAATCTAGTTTTAAGTAACCAACATCAGAGAAGTCTGCCGTACCGGTATTGTCATAGAGTTTGATGGCTATTTCGACAATATCGCCGGCATTTAATACCGTTCCACCCGTACAACCTGTATTAATGGTTGCGGCTGCAATGATTCCTGTTGTCCAGGTATTTGCGCTGGTGTTTGTTACATCTGATGCGCAAAGGGTTGGATTTCCTGTGGTTTCATCAGTGGCGTTGTAAACGTATATTTCTACGTCGTTATCTGCCTCTGTTATGGTACCCGTTCTGTAGTTAAAGGTTAGATCTCCTGTTGCTACAAAATCGGCAGGAAGAGGGAATCGGAATCGGATATCGATATCTTGAGTTGTTCCTTGGTTTGACGCCCAATTGTAATAATGTTCATCATTGGTGTCATCGTATAAGGCTTCCAAAGTTCCTCGGTTGTTAGTCCCATCCTGGAAAATAACGGCATCTGGATATTCAGGGTAGTAAACTAGGGTATCTACATTGGCTGCATTTGAGCCAGTTGTTGATCCTAATTCTTGCAATGCTCCTTCAACCGTTGTAGCAGTGAAGTAAGTTCCAGCATCTTCGACGCCAACTAAAGCAGCACCTTCTCCGTTTAGATTAGAGGCTAAGTCACCCCATTTTAAATCCAAGGTATCAAGTGAAGTTGCAATAGTTTGTCCATCGGTTAGTACATTATCTTCAGTGTAAGTTCGAACTCCGATGGCGGCATCTACATCATCCAATACATCTTGCACGTTGGCGCTGGCGGAATTATCGAATTCATCAAAGGTTCCAATTAAGAAGGCACCAGAATCAACGGCAGAAGTGGTTTCAGTTAATCCAGTGGTTCCTATGATAAAGTCTCCACCAGAAGTGGTGATGTTTCCAGAGGCATCAAAAGTCGTAAATCCAGAAGCTGCACCCGCTCCGGTAATGTCCCATACAGAAGAGTCGATTGTTACTGTGTCTCCGTTGTCACCGATGGTTACCACTCCATTTGCATCAAAGGCTCCATTGGCTGTTGTGGTGCCGTCGACTTGTAATGTGTCGTCCGCACCAAAGGTTAAGGTTAATGCTCCTCCATCACCGTAGGTATCACTGGCATCTGCTCTTAAGAATTGAAGTGAATCCAAGGTGTCTAAAGTGTTCGCATCAGTACTTCCTGCAATCGAGCTCCATGTATCGGTAGTGGTACAAACATAAGTGATGTTGCTTGTTGTGTTGTAGAACATGTCACCCTCGGTACAGGTTAATGGGTTGGCTGCCCCTTGATGTAAGGCCATTCTTGTAGCTCCACTGAAATCGATTGTGCCTGTTGAGGTTAGCCCAGTGAATCCAGAGGCTACACCTGCTCCGGAAATATCCCAACTTGTCGTGTTGATGGCAACGGTGTTTAGTCCTCCACCAATGCTTACAGTACCTGTTGAGGTTCCGGTTCCTACATTTACTGCGAAGTTTGAATTATCATTCAAGTTGATCGCTGCACCACTTAGAGCGGTACCCGCGGTACCGGTTATTAGTCCATCGGCGGTGATGGCTCCAATGCCAGTCATATCACCTGTTGCGCTCACATCCCAATCGGATGAATTGATCGCAATGGTTCCGGTATTGTCGCCTAAAGAAACGGTTCCTCCAGTGCTCAATCCGGTAAATCCAGAAGCTACACCTGCTCCGGAAATGTCCCATGTGGACGAATCGACGATAACGGTGTCTCCATTGTCACCAAGGGTTACAATGCCGTTAGCATCTAATAATCCGTTGGCTGTAGTGGTTCCATCAACTTGTAATGTGTCGTCTGCACCAACGGTTAAAGTGAATATCCCTCCATCACCGTAGGTATCATTGGCATCTGCTCTTAAGAATTGAAGTGAATCCAAGGTATCTAAAGTGTTCGCATCAGTACTTCCTGTGATCATTCCCCAGGTGTCCGTTGCTGTACACATGTAAGTCTTGCCATCTGTTGTGTTGAAAAACAGATCACCCACCGTACAGGTAAGAGGATTAGAGGCTCCTTTTGGTACGGTTAAGCTTGTGGCGGATGAAAAGTCAATCACTCCTGTACCAGTGATTCCTCCCGCACTGATATTGTCAGTGCCAAAAGAGAAGTCACCTCCTGGAGCGGTTAGGGTTACGTCCCCAGTTCCATCATCGAATAAAATTGTTGCGTCGGTTCCGTCGTTACCAAGTTGCAAAGTGACGTCTTCGTCACCTCCATCATTGGCATTGATCGTGATACCCTCTGAGTTAATGTCATGACTCAGATCATCCTGGAAAAGGATTCGGGCTGATGCTTGTCCGGCGAAGCTCATCGTCATCATAAATGCTGCCATTAGGCTGCTTATGCGACGCATCCACTTTGCCTGTGTTGCGTTTTGTGTTTTCATTTTATTAAGTTAGTTAAGTAATTTTGTGAGGACTGTTATCCTCAGGTTGCTCATTGTGAGCCATCCTTTTTCCGACATGAAGGTCGCTCCTTTCTTTTCCGGGGAGATCCGGGAGAATCACCTTGGCGAGTGATTCTGGTCTCCTGTCTCAATCTCGATGATTCGGGATTCAGACAGAAGGATGTTGGTTATTTCAGACTTTTGATCTTTAATCTCAGGTCTGGTTTTTTAGAGCTTAACGTGAGTATTGGGATTGATTAGGGGTTGTGTTGTATCCTTTGGTTACATAGGCGTGGGGGTTAAATTAAGCTGCAAGCGATAAGCTATAAGAGGTAAGCTTTGGGCTAACGGCCGATATAATTAAAAGTGAGGTCACTCACAAAAGCGGCTCCTAGGTTAGCGGAGCTCATTTTGATTTTAATAGTGATCTCGGAGCCAGCGATAAAAATACCACTGCCTCC
>DAOWGG010000158.1 GCA_030637565.1 Candidatus Peregrinibacteria bacterium
AAAAGAAACAGATTTAGGTGTAAGAAAGGTAATGGCTTGTAAATTAGCTTATGTCGATAGGGACATTATGGAGCCTTATTTTAAAAACAAGGAAGTTTTTCAGGAGATTAAAGGTTTTAATGAAATGTTTGAAGTTATTAAAGATATAATAACGCAATTTATTCATAGTGAGATATATAAAGGTTTCGAAAACGAATGCACTAGGATAATAATCGATCACAGTGAGGACATTTTAGACGATTTATAGGATAATTTTCCCCTTCAACCACATCAATTATTCCTCTATAATAGTCATGCTTTTTTAAGGAGTTTAGTCCTTAGTCCTTACCGCTTAATCCTTACAAATAAATGCCCCAATACCTAGAGTTCTCAAAAATGTCCGATGAAGAAGCGGCAAAGACTTTGAAGGAATATAAAATTGCCTTAACGGTTGAAGAGGCTCGAAAAATTGAAACCATTTTAGATCGTGCGCCAACGCTGACCGAAGCAATCATGTGGGGAATTCAGGGGTCTGAACATTGCTCGTACCGAAGCACTCGTCCGCTTTTAAAAAAATTTCCCACCAAAGCACCCAATGTGATTTTAGGGCCAGTGGAAGATTCCGGTGTAATTGAAATCGCACGCGATGGCAAGGATCGATGGGGGCTTATTATGTCTCATGAAAGTCACAATCATCCTAGTCAAATTGTTCCTTACGAAGGGGCAGCGACGGGAATTGGTGGGAACGTTCGCGATGTGTGTTGTATGGGGGGTAAGGTGATCGGATGCTTGGATTCATTACGTTTTGGAAGTTTAGAAAAAAATGAATCCCGCCTGATCGCCAATGAGGTGGTTCGGGGAGTCGCGGGTTATGGGAATCCAATCGGCGTTCCTAATTTAGGTGGAGACGCTCGTTTTAGCGACGCTTTTAACGACAATTGCTTGGTGAATGTCCTTACGATAGGCTTGGTGAAAGAAAGTGAAATCATCCATTCTTTCGTGCCCGATGAGGCAGCGGAGGTGGGATACGACATTATCACCGTTGGAAAGCCAACTGATAACAGTGGAATGGGAGGCGCTTCATTTGCCAGTGTGGAATTGGACGAAGACGATAAAGAGGCAAACAAGGGAGCGGTTCAAGAACCCAATCCATTTTTAAAGCGTCATCTGCTGGCATCTTCTTACGATTTATTTGATCGCCTCAAAGAAATGGGGAAATTGGATAAAGTCGGCTTTAAAGATATGGGAGCTGGTGGAAATATGTGTTCCACGGTGGAATTGGTGGCGAAGCAGGGAATGGGAGCGGAAATTGATTTGGAAAAATTTCCCGTTGGGATGGAAAATCTGCACCCCAGTGTGATCGCTTGCAGTGAAACTCAGGAGCGTTTTGCCTGGGCGTGTCACCCGGAGTTAACTCAGATGATTCTGGATCATTACAATAAAAAATGGGAACTCGGATCAGTCGCCGAAGGCGCGCGCGCGGCGTTAGTAGGAAAGGTAACGAAAGACGACCGCTATGTACTTTGGTATAAAGGCGAAAAAATATGCGATGCCAAAGCTACAGATATTACAGAAGGACTTTTATATGATCGAGAAGTTAAGGAGAAAAAATTTGAAGGCAAAGAGCCAGTGATTGATGAGAGCGGTCTCGATGTAAACAAAATTTTTGTTCAACTTTTAGAATCAGAGAACATCACCAGTCGTCATCACATTTATAATAAATACGACAAAAACGTTCAGGGAAATACGATCATCGAATCGGGCGAGGCAGATGCGGGAATGGTAGCACCTCTTTTAGAAAAAGAAGGGGTTTCAGAGAAGGTTCAAAAAACCGGTGTGGCGATCACTCAAGATGGCAACTCTCAATATTCTAAAATTTCTCCCTACTGGCAGGCGGTGAATGCGGTGGTGGAAGCGATGAGAAACATATCCGCTGTTGGTGCGACCCCCATTGCTTTGACCGATTGTTTGAATTACAACAACCCCGAAAAGCCAGAAATGATGTGGGAACTTACACAGGGAATTGATGGTATTATCGACGCTTGTAATGGACTTCCGCTGAAAGATCACCCCGATCACCCAACACCCATTATTTCCGGAAATGTCAGCCTATACAACAACGTAGATGTGACCGCGATGATTGGATGCTCTGGGGTAATCAAAGATTACGAAAAAGCAATCACGATGCAGTTGAAAGGGGCAGGAAATCGTTTGTTTTTGATTGGTGAGCGAAAGAATGAATTGGGTGGAAGTGAATTTTACGATTTATTGGGGCATGTGGGAGCCAATGTCCCAAAGCCCGATTTAGCACAGGCAAAA
>DAOWGG010000142.1 GCA_030637565.1 Candidatus Peregrinibacteria bacterium
AGGCAGATTCTACAGCTCCTTTTAGAATGCAGCCTGCAACCCTTGGTTACGACAACTTCCTTGGGCGTATGGCGATCGGTCGTGTTTATGAAGGGTCGATCAAATTGAATGACAGTGTGGTGATTATCAATGCAGATGGTGTGGAGCGAAAGGGGAGAGTGACTCAGCTTTTCTCGTTTAGAGGAATGGATCGAATTGAAACCAAAGAAGCCGTTGCTGGAGATATTGTGGCCATAGCTGGGATACCTGATATTTATGTGGGTGAAACGATTGTTTCCGAATCTGGACTGGAGGCATTGCCTGGTATTAAAGTGGATGAACCGGCGATGGCGATTGAATTTATGGTAAACGATTCGCCTTTTGCTGGGCGTGAAGGAAAATTAGTAACGGGTCGTCATATTCGAGAGCGATTGGAAAAAGAACTTGAAACCAATGTGGGTCTTAAGATTGAATTAACAGGAGGGGATAAAATGAAAGTGTATGGTCGTGGAGAAATGCATATTGCGGTGCTGATCGAAACCATGCGTCGAGAAGGATTTGAGCTTCAGATTTCTCAACCAGAAGTGATTATGCGTGAGGTCGATGGAGTGAAGATGGAGCCTGTTGAAGCGGTGGTTGTGAATGTTCCCGATGATCTTTCGGGTTCGGTGATTCAGGCGCTTGGCAAGCGAAAGGGGATTATGACCAATATGCAATCCGATAATGGAAGCACTTTAATTGAACTCGATGTGCCCACACGTGGACTCCTTGGATTTCGTGGTCAATTTCTGGTGATGACTCGTGGAGAAGGAACACTTTATCATTCTTTTGATCGATTTGAACCTTATATGGGGGATATTGAAAAACGCAGTGTTGGATCGATGATCTCTGGTGAAACAGGATCAACCATGGCGTATTCTCTTTGGAAGCTCCAAGAAAGAGGACCTCTTTTTGTTAAGCCTGCTACTGAAATTTATGAAGGGATGGTGATAGGGGAGCATAATCAGGGAACGGATATTGTGGTGAATTCACTTAAAAATAAGAAGTTAACCAACGTACGTTCATCTGGGACGGATGAAGCTATGAATTTGACCACTATTGTTCCAATGACACTTGAAAAAGCCATTGAATATATTGGACCAGATGAATACGTTGAAATCACTCCTACAAGAATCCGTTTAAGAAAGAAATATCTGAAAGAGATTGAGCGAAAACGGGCGAAGTAGTCGGAGGTATATTCGTAAACTAAAAAAGCCACCTATTATTGCAAGATGGCTTTTTTGATTGATTAGAATTTAGACTGCTTATTTAGTCTTTTTCTTTGTAGTTGCCTTCTTTTTTGCAGGAGCTTTTTTAGCAACGGCTTTCTTTTTCGCAGGAGCCTTCTTTGCAGCTGCTTTTTTCTTTGCAGGAGCTTTCTTTTTAGGCTTTTCTTCAGCGCCATAAGACATCGTATCTTCCGCCAATTCCACCTCTTCTTTTGTAACGGTGAAGGTCTTTTTAGGATGAATTGCTTCTAGAATTCTTAATACCTTATCAAGTTTTTTGCTAAGTGCTTCAAAATCTTCTTTATAAGACACTGGTTTTTTTGAATCCGCGAAGCAATTGTCGCAGTAAACGGGTTTTCCAGCAGTTGGCTTAAAGGGAACTTCACATGATTTTTTACACCCTTCACAGGTGGTCTTAAACATTTGTCTGTCTCCACCAAAGTCTCGTCCTCCACCTCTTCCACCCCTATCCCTTCCTCCGCTATCTCGACCTCCTCGATCGTCATCTCTTTTAAAACAATTGTTGCAGTAGACGGGTTTTCCTCCACTTGGTCGAAAAGGAACTTCACAGTCATTTCCGCAGTCGGAACAGGTTGCTTGATGCATTTCAGGTCGCCCTCCATCTCGACCTCCACCAAAACCACCCCTACCTCCTCCGCCCCCAAATCCACCTCCACCTCCACCTCTTCCACCTCCAAAACCACCTCTTCCACCACCTCCACCACCTCCTGAACGTCTATTATCATTGTATCCCATATAAATTTATTTAGTAATTAAGTGGATAGAGCCTAACCTTAAAGTATGTTAAAAGCAAGGAAATAAATTAAGTTTTTTTTATCTGTTTTACCTGTGGTTTAAAAAATGGCAAAATCATGCAGTAGGGAAGTTTGCTTGGATTTGTAAATAATCCTCTGCGCCCCACTTCGCATAAAGCTTCGTAGGACTTCGCGGATTGTCACAAATCCATCCTTAACTACGTTGCGGACGTTCGTCCTTACTTCGTTCAGACCGCATTTCTCGCTACTTACTTCAATAGGGTTCCACTTAAATCTTCAAAAATCTTCTACGCAGATTCTCAAAGATTTATCTTCATTACACTTCGGACTTCCATTTGGTCGTCCTTGTTCCATTCAGAACGTGTTACTCGCTACTAAACATGAAAAAACATTATATCTATATTGCGCGCTGTAACGATGACACTTTGTATACGGGCTATACAACGGATTTGAAACGACGTGAAGAAGAGCATAACGAGGGTGGGGGAGCTCGGTATACTCGATCCAGAAGGCCTGTTAAAATTGTTTATTCCGAAACGTTTAAAACGCGCTCATTGGCGACGAAGCGTGAGTATGAAATTAAGCAGCTTAAAAGGGAGGTTAAGGAGGGGTTGATCAAGCTTAGGTAAATGATTCTCTGACTTATGTGAAGTTAGGGTTGGAATTGTAAAATTACATATGAATAATCCTTGGTCCTTTTTGAAAACCTCCAATTACTTTTAATTCATGTAGTGCCCACTCCTCAGTTCGCATTCTAAAGTCATTAAGATCTCCCAAAAGGTGTTTTTTTGCATTCCTTAAGTATGAAGGCAAAGTCACTGTTTTTCCATTGCAAAATGTATACCTTTCTTTTGGGTTTTTCATCGTTATATCTGAAGGATCACATTCCATACTGCGAGCTATTTGTAATAAATCTTCTCGAACATAATTAGGGTTTTCAAAATAATCCTTACTCCAAGGAATTCTCTTTGGCGTTTCTTTAGTAGATGCAATTTTCCTTCTTGCAACCTCAATATTTTCTTCAATGCTTTCTTGACTGTTTAATCTTTCTTGCTCTTTTTCTTCGGGGTGTTCGATGCTCATTTCTATGATAAAAGTTAATTTTACTTTCAGTTATTATACCATAAAAAAATAATCTTGTAAATAGATGGCTCTCTCGACTTGGTGAAAAAGTTAGAGATCATTCCCCTTTACTTTTAAGAGAAATGGTAGGATAGTCGTGTTGAGAGTTACAAGTGTTAATTTATGATATTAAATCAACATGTCACAAGCAGCTCTAACAATAAAGGCTAAAGGTGTCCATGACTCACTGTTCATGGGGATGCTATTTAATAGAGAATTACTAAGAAAGTAAAATCACAGGTCGCTTTTTTGAGCAACAAAATAAATAAAAATCCCAAAAAGTATTATTTAATAATTTTTTATACCATGAAGAAAATATTATTTACAATCATAGGGGTGATTTTGTTCCTTATTGCGTTTAATTATTTTTATAACCTTCCACAAAACAAAGCCTCTAGGCATTTGGACAATGTGCAAGAAAAGCTTGAAGAGCTGGAAGATTTAACACTTGGTAAATCTCCGAGTTTTAGTATGCCTGGGATTCTCACTGCTTATGCTCAAGATGAAGATAATTCAGGGCTATCACCTCAGGAAATTGAGGAAATTCGCGAACTAATACAGGTGATTCTACAAGAGATGAGTGAAGCGATTCGGGCAGCTGAAGATATAAGCGATGCTGAATTATCAGCTGATGTTTTTGAAGAAATTTCAGAAGTACAAAGCGAAACACTCGAAACCTTCTCTGATGTAATTGGAGATGTTGATTCTGGTGAAATTACAAATATTCTTGTAGAAAGTATTGAGTCTACGGCTGCACAAAATGAAGAAATAATACAAGCTGTGGATTTTGCTAATGAAGCCGCTGAAAACGATCAAGATGTGGAGATAGAAATTGCATCGGTGACTGTTTTAGATGATGAAATAGAAGATCAAGATGAAGATGGGGTTGCAGATGAAATTGATAATTGTCCATTGGATGCAAACGAGGATCAACTGGATACCGATGAAGATGGACTGGGTGATGTTTGTGATTCTTGCCAAAATGACCCGGAAGATGATGAGGATGAAGATGGCGTTTGTGGTGATACAGACAACTGTCCACTAGTTGCAAATGAGGATCAACTGGATACCGACGAAGATGGATTGGGTGATGTTTGTGATTCATGTTCAGCTGATGAAAATAATGATGAAGATGAGGATGGTGTTTGTGGTGATGCAGACAATTGTCCGCTAGTTGCGAACCAGAACCAGTTGGATACTGATGAAGACGGATTGGGTAATGCTTGTGATGAGGATGATGATGACGATGGCATTGCCGATAATGCACCTGACAATTGTCCGTTAGTCACAAATGCAGATCAATTGGATGCCGACGAAGATGGACTGGGAGATGCTTGTGATGCAGATACTCAAGATGATACTGATGAAGATGGGGTTGCAGATGAAATTGATAATTGTCCATTGGATGCAAACGAGGATCAACTGGATACCGATGAAGATGGACTGGGTGATGTTTGTGATTCTTGCCAAAATGACCCGAAAGATGATGAGGACGAAGATGGCGTTTGTGGTGATACAGACAACTGTCCACTAGTTGCGAACGAGGATCAACTGGATACCGACGAAGATGGATTGGGTGATGTTTGTGATTCATGTTCAGCTGATGAAAATAATGATGAAGATGAGGATGGTGTTTGTGGTGATGCAGACAATTGTCCGCTCGTTGCGAACCAGAACCAGTTGGATACCGATGAAGACGGATTGGGTAATGCTTGTGATGAGGATGATGATGACGATGGCATTGCCGATAATGCACCTGACAATTGTCCGTTAGTCGCAAATGCAGATCAATTGGATGCCGACGAAGATGGACTGGGAGATGCTTGTGATTCTTGTCAAAACGACTCGGGAAATGATGAGGATGGTGATGGTGTTTGTGGTGATACAGACAATTGTCCGCTAGTCTCAAACGAAGATCAGTTGGATATTGACTCTGATGGAAAAGGGGATGCTTGTGATTCGTATAATGACAATAATAGTAGTTATTCATCAGGTTTCGTTGAAGAAACCAGTAGAAGATTAGATCTTGCAAAAACCTCAGTGGAAGAAATTGTAGAAAATGAAATTGAGACCACAAAGCTTCCAAAGCTTGAGCAAAAAATCGAAAGAGCTGAAGATTCACTGGAAGAAGGTAAGGTGGGTCGAGCTAGGGGATTGAGTACGGCAGTGCATGCTCAAAGTAGGCATATTATCAAAAAGGCTGAGCGTGAAAAAAAAGGTAAGAAGAATAAGAAATAGCGGTTAAAAAAATAGCAACTGCAAAAAGCCATCTTGGTTTCCCAGGGTGGTTTTTTGTTTTATGAAAAATAGCTCCTTAGGCTGTGTGAAACTAGAACTATAATTATATTATATTGACATATAAATAAATTTTGTCTACTATTGGCAATAGTAAGTAAAATAGCTTAAATAAAACAAAAAATCTACATCTAAATTTAAATGGCTCCCTTTAAGTTCTTTTTTAGTTATATTTTCTGTAACAAAGATAATGTTTTTGTGTATTTATATATCGGATGAGGGTTGTGATTTCAATCCAATCAAAGTTCACTCATCTTTATCTAATTTTTTTAACACCCTGTATTATGAATAAATTTACTTCTTTAGCCATCGCTTTGGTTCTATTGGTCGGTGGTGTATTTTTTTACCAGCAAAATGCAACTATTGCCCATTGGGTTACTGCGGCTTATGCGGAAGAAGACACTGCAAGCGATGTTGATGTCGACGAAGAAGATGGGGAAGTTGATGTTGAAACTTCTGAGGATGGAGATTCTGATGAGGGTGGAGATTCTGAAAAAGCAGAGGCTCAAATAGAATCTGCTCGAACTGTCCTAGATGGTGTTCAATCTGCCTTGGCTGAAATTGAAGGTGCAGAGGATGTAGACCTTAGTAGATTGCTTAAGAAGCTTGAAAAAGCTGAAGTAGCTCTTGAAGAGGGTAAGGTGGGTCGTGCTTTCGGTTTAAGTACTGCTGTTGAAGCTAAAAGCAAGCGTATCGTTCAAAAAGCTGAAAAAAAGGCTGAACGTGAACTGAAGAAGGCTGAAAGAAAGGCTGAACGTGAACTGAAGAAGGCTGAAAGAAAGGCTGAACGTGAACTGAAGAAGGCTGAAAAAAAGGCTGAACGTGAAGCGAAGAAGATTGAACGTGAACTGAAGAAGGCTGAAAAAAAGGCTGAACGTGAAGCGAAGAAAGCGGAACGAAAGGCTGAACGTGAAGCGAAGAAAGCTGAAAAAAAGGCTGAACGTGAAGCGAAGAAAGCGGAACGAAAGGCGAGCTGAGAAGAAAAGAGTTCGTTTCGGGGTGGAGGTCAAAGATAATATATAGTCCACTCATCAAAAAGGCTCCGCGTTGTGGAGCCTTTTTTAGTATTCTGAATTTAATCTAGAGAATTCTCCGTATGCTTGCTCCCCCGACCTGTCTGCCGACAGGCAGGCTGGATATTCTCACATGCTCGCTACGCTGCGCGGTCGAAGACTCAAATAGTTGTCGCAAGCTCCTTCTTTTTCGTACACGAACAACGTTCTCATCCAGTCTCCTCCGCAATTTTCGCGTAGCAAAAATGGCTCCCCCGACTGGATATTCTCACGTGCTCGCTACGCTGCGCGGTCGAGCTTCGAAATATTCATTCCCTTTCGACTTCGCTCAAGGTCATTTCATTTTCTCATGCGAACGTTCTCATCCAGTCTCCTCCGCAATTTTCGCGTAGCAAAAATGGCTCCCCCGACTGGATATTCTCACGTGCTCGCTACGCTGCGCGGTCGAGCTTC
>DAOWGG010000026.1 GCA_030637565.1 Candidatus Peregrinibacteria bacterium
AATAAGAACCCTGATGGACAATGAAACTCTTGCGCTTCACTACCACTTCTCCGTCTTGATTCTGAACCTCAGCGGTCAATGTATAAATATAACTTTGTGGATCTTTTTCCTCCTCCGATTCCTGATCTTGGTCGGTTGGAATGTCGAGATGCAATCGCCCTTCGCTATCCAATTGATCATCTCCAGAAAGAATCACTTCCTGCCTAGAAGAGCAATAGCCCCAATAACAATCAAAGCCAGTCCAAGCAGAAAAAGAGTAATAATCTTTTCCTTTATAAGCATCAAAATAATAAGGCTCACGCATCACCTTCCAATGGACTTCTCCATTATTAATCGCTCCTCCAAAATAATAATTTGCCTGAACGTCGGCAGAGATATCTTCACCTAAACGATAATCTAAATCAGAGCCAAGAACTTCAACTTTAAATTTCGGCTTTTTGTATTCTTCAACATAAAAATGATGATAAAAACGCTCTGCATAGTCTTCGGTAATCTGCTGAACATAAAGGCTATACCGTCCCAAAGAAACCTTATCACTCAAAGCAAAAGTTCCATTGAATGAGCCATCCGGAAGCAAGGGAACATCTTTGGTGGCTACTTCATTGTATTCAGAATCTTGGAGGGTAAGGCGTACTTTTCGTTCCTTACTCAGCTTCAAATCCGCATCACGGTCAACACGGTAAAAACCTTTATAAAAAAGTTTATCACCTGGCTTGTAAAGCGGCCGATCCGTATATAAGTAAGCACGCGGTTCGTCATAATCCACCCACTCTCCACGCAGCCCAAACCGCCACGATTCAATTCCATTCGCCCAATTAGCACCCACCAAAGACCAACGGTTTTCACCACCTATTTTTTTAGTTCCAACCACATACACAGGGTCTTCAAAATGCTTTGTGATTTTATAAAGACCATTCCCATCGGTCACCCCACGCTGAAGCTCTTCCCCACCATTCGAACGAATGCTGAGTTCCATTCGTGAAACAGGCTCACCTGTTTTTAAATCCGTTGCCCATACCAGCAAATCCTGATCAGACTTTTTAAGCGTCAAATGAGTTTTGCTAATAAAGAAGGTTTGATAAAAGCGTCGTGGCTTTTTGTTGTAATCTGGGTAGTCATCTGAATTGAATTCAAAAAAGTAAATCCCCGGTTCAAACTCGGTATCAAAAAGCTGAGGTAAATTAAGATCTCGAAGATGAGTTTTATTAAGCGTTGTATTAAGCTCAATGGTTTTGCGCATTGGATTCGGACAACGATAGGTATACCAATTGTAATGCTTACTAACACTAAAAAATTCTTTTTCACTAATACGACACAAACTCATTTTAAGTTCGTTAACATTCACTGTTTTAATTGGATAAACTGGATCCAATCCTTCAGTAAACATTCCAAAAGACCCTGAAGAAAGAAGTCTCATATAAGGCTTAAGAGGAGTGGTTTTAAAAGAAATATAAACCCCACCTTCACCTTCATTTCCAACCGCATCTTCAAACGGCCCTCGGAATCGGAAGTTATAATAGGTACTGGGTTCAAGGTTATAATGAATACGCGCCACACGCCCCTGTTTCATCATCGAAATTCGAGGCTCTGCCTCAATGGCAGGCTCCATCGTAATATGCTCTGCAACCATTTCGGAGGTAACAGGCGATGCAAATGTAATTTCAACAAAACGGTCTTCGTAATTTTTTTCACCCGTTTTGGGCAAAGAGCTAACAATGCCAGGCTTTGAAATGGTTTTAAATTTGAGTTCAAAATCCTCTTCCATAAAACGGTCTCCGTATCCTCCTTCTAGCTGATGAGCCCCTCCAGGAAGACTCGCTTTAACCACCAATCGGTATTCTTGATCATATTGATAAGGAAACTCTGGCTTAAACACTAAATAACTTCGATCCACTTTTCCTTCAGGGTTCTTGCCATAAACCACCTCTGTATTAAAAAATCCATCTTCACGGGCATTCTGATCCGCATCTTTATCATTCGATGGATATAAAAGAACGTTATCTCCCGGTCGAACAAAATCAAGATCCATTACTTGGTTAAATCGAAGGGTGATCGCCTGATCAACCAAAACCACATCATCGCTTTGGAAAGGAGTTGTTTGTTGAACTTTAGGAGACTCTGTTGCCAAACGCCACACACGCTCTTCGTCCGTCACGCCACCATCAAGAGCTGGAATACCACTCGGAAGCTTAAGAGTATAAGTGGTTCCCATTGTCCATTTTTCAGGAGTGAATTGAAAAGCAGTTGTGCCGATCCAACGATAACTTCCTTTCACAGGCGGATCGATTTGAAGTTCTGGAAATTCTTCATTAAAACCAATGTTATCGATTGTGGTCAGCGCCCGAATTGGACGATCAAACATGACTGTCACCGCCTGATCAGATGGAATAATCAGAATATCGGAAGTAGGAGCACCCACTCCTTCTACAAAACCAGATTCATCATCAATAGCCTCATCAACATCCACTTCCTCGGGTTGATAAGGATCAAGATAGGGAGAAATAAATTTAATACGTGGCGGCCCCGATACCAAAAAACGAAGTCGATAATCCACACCAATCGATTTTCCATAAAGACTCTTAGCATTAGAAGCAATCGAAATCACATAGTCATCATCAATCTCAAGTGGCTCATCGGGAGTGTACTCAAGTGTCTTGCTATCAACCCAATTAAACTGACCCGCAAGAGGAGGCTGAATTGAAAAATGATCTTCGACACTCGATTGACTCATCGGATGATTGAAATGCAGAGTCAAAGGAGCGTTAAAAGAAACCTTTCGTACCTCATCCGGAAAATAACCATCTTCAATAGCAGGAAGAGATATAGAAGAATAACCAAAAAGAAGTATCGCTAAAGAAACAACTCCAAGGCCACCAAAACGGACTCTATTAGAGTGCGTGATCTTTATAAATTTCTTAAAAAGTTTTTTAAATCGATGCTTCATAGGATTGAATTTTTAGAGCTTGATTATTTTAACATAACCCAAGGGGAAACGTCATTGAAAATAAGATTGAAATTAAAAATAATTGACAAAAATAGAGATAAATAAGATAATCATCGCCAATATTTCATTAAATAACCGAGTATGAAATCGATTAAAAATATTTTCCTATTTTTATGTGTTTTAGCCATTCTTCCTTTCGGATTATCCCACGCACAAAGTAATACAGGGGAAATGCAGATCAATATTTATGATCAAGATGGACAACCTTTTTCTGGAACCTGGTATTTACATCAAGGTCCAAATGACGATGGTCTAACCATAAGAAATGGAAGCCTCGGTGAAACTTTTCAGTTGAATGAAGGATATTACACATTGGTTGCCCACGGAAAAACTTATCAATACCCTTATGTTGTGATTCACTCCGACAATCCGCAAGAAGTAATTACCGGACAAACTGCGGTATTCAATGTTCAATATTTTCAAACCGAAGAACAAATGCTGAACGCAACAGGTGAAACTCCAGCAATAACAACAACCAGCCCATCAACCAATACAATCGATGAAGATTTGTTTGATGAATTTGGATGCAATCGAACGGAAGGATATGTTTGGTGTGAACGTGAACAAAAATGTGCCAAACCTTGGTACCTAGCTTGTAAAGTAGAAACACCTGCTGAAGAAGTAGCAGAAGAGGTAGTTAGCGAACCAGTAGCAACAACATCACTTCGAAGCAGCTACGTATCTCCTCAGTCTTTCGCTGATGTGCCAACCTTTAACATGGCGCCAACAACTTCAACTTCCACCGTTACTTCAGCGGCAACTCCAGAAACATTCGAATTGGTTACAACAGGTCCATCCGCTGCTTTAGCTGCAATGATCGGATCAATGATGCTCAGTGGACTTGCCATTCGAAGAAAGAAGTAAGAAAAGATAAATCTAAAAATCTGAAAAAACTCCATCCTGAAATCTCGGGATGGAGTTTTTAAATTTTTAAAGAAGAAATGAAGCACTGCGGGGTTTGGGGCAGGGCGAACGTGGAAAATGATGATTAATAGTACAACGATAATTGCACGTTTCGCAGAGCCCCAATGGTTTTTTGCTTCGTTTTTTGACAACAAAAAATGAAGAAGAGTGAATTAAACTTCATCGCTGTACTTCAAAGCAATATTACAGAAAAATAATCAGTCGCGGCTTGCCGCTTATTAAAATTAGACCTAATTTTATTTTGTGTAATTTAAATAAATTTGACTTTTGACGAAAAATAAGTAAAATAGTAGAAAACATTTTCTTGAGCTGTCCCCAGGTAAGCGGGCGGCGCTATATTTTTCTAAATCAATTGTCATGGCTAAAAAAGACCTTCCCCTTCATTTAACTTTTGACGACGTTTTGCTCGTTCCTCAGTATTCGGAAACTCTTCCGAAGCAAACCAGTGTGAAAACGAACCTAACTCGAAACGTGAAGTTAAACATTCCATTGGTCAGTGCCGCGATGGATACCGTGACCGAACATGAACTAGCCATTGTGCTCGCATTATATGGAGGGATGGGAATCATTCATAAAAACATGACCCCCGATCAACAAGCTGAAGAGGTAAATTTAGTAAAAAGATTTGAAAATGGTTTTATTACCGACCCAATGTTTGCCAAACCAACTGATACTATTGAAGATATCTATCAAATTCGACAAAAGTACGGATACAAAGCGGTTCCAATTACCGACAATGGAAAGGTGGGAGGAAAATTAGTCGGGCTCGTCACTGCCAACGACTACTTCTACCACAAACACCAAAAAATGAAAGTAAAAGACCGAATGACAAAGGTGGAGAATTTATTGGTTTCTTATGAAGGACTCACACTCAGCCAGGCGAATGATGTCCTAGAAGAAAGCAAGCACGGTAAGTTGATTATTGTGAGTAATAAAAAAGAAATGAAACTTCGTGCTTTGGTAACAAGGCGAGACATTGAAAAAAACAAGCAGTATCCCGATAGCTCCAAAGATTCTAAAAAACGATTACGCGTTGGAGCCGCTGTTGGGCCTGCAGCCAACATGGAAGAACGTGTCGAAAAATTAGTTAAAGCTGGAGTAGATGTATTAGTGGTCGATACGGCCCATGGCCATTCCAAAGGAGTGATCGACACCATTAAATATATTAAAAAGAATTATAAAAAAGTGGATGTGATTGGAGGAAATATTGCCACCAAAGAAGCGGTACGAGAATTAGCAAAGGCGGGTGCTGACGCCGTTAAGGTAGGGATTGGTCCAGGCTCTATTTGCACCACAAGAATCGTAACCGGAATCGGAGTCCCACAGCTTTCTGCTGTTATGGAGTGTGCAGAAGAAGGGAAAAAACACGGAATTCCTGTCATCGCTGATGGGGGAATTAAATTCTCTGGAGACGTCGCCAAAGCCATTGCCTCTGGAGCCTCTTGCGCAATGATCGGAAGTTTATTTGCCGGAACTAAAGAAAGCCCTGGTGAGCTGATTTACCACGAAGGAAAAACCTTTAAAGCCTATCGTGGCATGGGCTCAATGGGAGCAATGTCCATCGGTGGAAAAGAACGCTACGGTCAAGCGGATGTAAAAGAAGATGCGAAGTTTGTCCCTGAAGGAATTGAAGGACAGATTGTCTACAAAGGCCCTGTTGCTCACGAACTATTTCAACTCGTTGGCGGATTAAAATCTTCAATGGGATATTGCGGAAGTAAAGACATTCCAACTTTCCACAAAAAAGCACAATTCGTTCAAATTACAGGTGCAGGATTACACGAAAGTCACCCACACAATATTTTAATTACTAAGGATGCTCCGAATTATAAGAGTATGAAATAGAGATCTAAAATGGACTCTTTATTTTCCGAATAGTATGAGTTGTAACCTGCGTATAAATTTGAGTGGGCTGACGGCGAAGTCGCAATGCAAGAAGTATTTCATTTTCACATGCATGTCTTCCCAAGATTTAAAGGTGATGGTTTTGGATTAAAATATGACAAAGAAAAGAATTTTCTATCTATGGAACGGGATGAATTAGATGAAGTGGCTAGTGAGTTAAGAAAACACATCAATTAAGACGTGCTTAAGGTTTACATCGTACAACACTGTTTGGGCGGTTCGCGTTTTTTGCCTAATTCGATGCGCTTCGCTAAAATTAAGGTGTGCAAAAAACAGGCAAAAATGAAGCCCGATTCGCAAAAGCGAATCGGGCTTCGAAGTCAAGTGTCCAAGAGCCAAGGAACCAAAAATCCAAAAAGGATTAAAATTCCAAAAGCCCAAAGACCAACTACTCGCAAGAAGCGGCAAGACGATTGTCGGAGCTCCACCTGTAGTCGGGACCAACCCAGTACAGGCTCAGACCGCGCTGACCGTCGCGCCCGCCTAGAATTGGGACATTGACGCTGCCGCCCGGGCGCTGCCACGCGAAACCGAGTCCTACGATCCAGAACTTCCGCTGAAGCTCCGGATATTTATCCCCGAGAGGCAGGAGAAGCGTCCAGTCCACGGGACGACATTTCCGCTTGCCCATCTCCGTTATCGCCTCCCTGGTGGTGATGTAGCCGTCTTCCTCTCCAAGATTCTGCGGGCTGAAAAGAAGAACTTTCACCCGCTCGCCTTCCACACATCCTTTTGGCACGGGAAAGCTTTTCGGGGTAATGTGCTTGTTCACCCAGTTGTACTTCCCTGCCTCGACGGCCTCGGACAGATTGCATCTGACCTCCACCGTGAAGGTGTCGGTCACCGCCGTGGCGGCCACGGCCACCATCCGCAGGACCTTGAGGCAGGCCTCAGCGGTTTTGGTGTTAGCCTTGCAGACCGCGACCAACCTGTCGAGCTCATTGAGCTGACCGACGGTCGGCTCCTCGGCGAAGGCCGGGAGGGTGAGGGTGAAAAAAAAGAACACGAGCATCGCACCGACTAACCGCTTCATGACCTTACCCCTTTCATGGGTTTGGGTTATTTGGTTACAGCCTTTCATATATAATCAACTTACATATGAAAGGCTGTAACTAATATCCGCAAGTAGTTTTCAAAGAACACGGCGCAACTCATCCGCCATACGTGACGGAAAGTTGACCTGAATTATATTTTATTGCATATTCATATAAATATCAACACCAACTTAAAAATTCTTAATAATAAGAAAAGTGCTAAAATTCCATTGATTGGGTTCCCATAAGAATACGACGTACAACTCTGTATAAGCGGCTCACGGGCTTTGCCCTATTTTGGACGAGCGGCAGCAAAGCCCGCTCGCCCAAATTCAGCAATGTTCATGATATTATAACATTACTGAACTTCGCTTATACAGATACGTTAGCGGACATAATCTCCTTCTCCGCTACTCCAAAATATCCCGTCTACGAAGGGATTACTTCGGCTAGCTCATAACTAAAGCTGACTCGGAAACGCAAAATTCACAAACACCACCGCGCCGAACAGAAGGAGGCAAAGAGCAAAAATAATAATCCCCCACACCGATCCCTCATCTTCTTTTCCTTCATTCACCTGCAAATACAAACCACTTCCTCCATATAAAAGACCGATGAAAGCAAAGGGAATGTCGAGTAAGCGCATCAAAAAAATCATCGCATCCGCATGAAACTGATTCCGAAAAGCGAGTGCTGCACCAATAAAAAGAAAAGCAAT
>DAOWGG010000167.1 GCA_030637565.1 Candidatus Peregrinibacteria bacterium
AGCATTCAAAAAAATCACACGTGGAGCGAAAGCGATTTCGCCTATTGGCAAAAGCTGATGGATCGATATGGAATGGGAAAGCTCAACGAGGCCACCCTTCGCTTCATCCACGGAGGAGGAGATAATCTCGATTACATGCGAGTGTACGTGCCCAAAGGCAGTCTGCTAATCGGCTTAGAAGGCGTGGATATCGAAGATATGGATTCATACGAAGAGCTCGGTTACACCGTATTCGCCTTCACCTTCGGCCCCGTTTCCGCAGGGGAAATGAAAGAAGTAAAGCTGAGCTACAAACTTCCCTTCGAACTCAAAACTGAAAATCCAATGGACGTTTACCGATTCATTGCTCAAAAACAGGCAGGCACCGAAAATATAAGGCTGACAAAAAGTCTGCAAACTTCGGGCTATTTGCAAGTTTTAGATAACTACCCACCGGTTCAAAGCAGTGCTTTCACCCTGTATCCACAATACGAAACCGCATTGGATAGTAATAAAATCTTTCTATCAGCAATATCCACTCAGTAATTATGAAATCTTGTACGGTTGATGATTTAAAAAAAGCGATTAGTGACCACGATGAGAACGTGCATTTTATTGATGTTCGAAGCGTCGGAGAATTTGAAAAATCTCACATTGAAGGCTTTATCAATATTCCGCTGGGGTCAGATACGAAAGCGTTTGAGAAATTTAAAGGCACCACCGTCTATCTCATCTGTTTCAGTGGCGGACGAAGCGACATGGCCTGCCAGGCGCTAGATGGAGTGGGCTTTAAAGAGGTGTTGAGCGTAAAAGGAGGGCTTTTGGTTTGGAAGGTGAAAGGGTATCCGGTGGTGGGTGGGTAACTCGTTTCTAGCTGAACTTTTCCCCATATGAATACCGACCTAGGTGTTCTATCAGCAATATTTCGTATAAAAACAGTGATTACCTCCGCCTCTTCAACTCTTCATAAAGTGCCTCTTCCATCACTTTTACAGGAGCTTCCTGCCCGAAGAAAAGTCGGAATTGATCCACCGCTTGGTGCAAGAGCATTCGTTCACCGGAAATGGTTTGAGCGCCGGCTTTTTTAGCTTCTTTTAAAAGTTGAGTTTCCAGTGGATTCGTAATAATATCCATCACCACCGCATGAGAGGGGATTTTATCAGAATGAAGAAGGGATTCTTCGCTATTCGGGAACATCCCAACGGGCGTAGCGTTGATAATAATATCGAAATCAGCGGTTTGAATCTTTGAATGATCAATGGCTTCAATTTCAAAGGCTTTCGCAATTTCTTCCGCCTTCTCAAGGGTACGATTATAAATATGAACATCGGCTTGAAAGTCCTTCATACTATAGGCGATGGCTCGAGCCGCTCCACCCGCACCCATTATCAATATCTTTTTGCCAATCAAATTCGTTTTTTCGCGCAGTGCTTGTATCGCTCCTATTGCATCGGTGTTGTAACCAATCAGCTTGTTATCTTCGTTCACCACAGTGTTCACTGAACCCACAATCTTAGCGAGTGGGTCGTAATGATCCATGTAAGCCATAATATCCAGCTTATAAGGCATGGTGACACTAAATCCTCCAATGTTATTCAGATCGCTTTCATAACAAAAATTAGCCAGCTCTTCAGGGTCTTTCGGGTCGATATCAAGCAACCGATATTCGGCGTCTAACCCCAAGTGTTTAATAGCCGCATTATGCATAGCAGGGCTGAGTGATTGGCGAACCGGATGCCCAACGATTCCGAATGTCTTCATTTTCATTAAAAGTTAGAATCTCAGATTTAAATCTAGGATATGAGTTATGAGATCAGAAATAAGTTTATTCTTCCCAAAGTGTTCGATTTTTCAACTTCTTCCCTCCCAATTTATCAACCACCATATCCACAATTCCATCAATTGGAACCGTTTCCTGACTTCCCTTGTCCATATCTCGAAGAATAATGGTACCTTCCTGAACTTCAATTTGACCGAGAATAAGTGAATAATGAGCCTGTAGGCGATCTGCCATTCTCATTTGGGATTTAATAGAGCCTTTTCCAGCGGATCCAACCGTATTAAGTCCATGTTCACGAAGCTCATTCAAAAGAGAAAGGGATCGTTTTTTAGCGATGTGCCCAAGTTGAGCAACAAATATCTGAATACGGTCTTTATTAGGTGGGCGAATGCCCGCTTCTTTCATGTATTCAATGGTACGTTCAACTCCAGCAGCATACCCCATCGCAGGAGTGGGCTGACCACCCATTAATTCAACCAATCCATCATAACGACCTCCGCCTCCAGTGGCGTTTTGGGCACCGTCTTGTTGGCTCCAGAATTCAAATACGGTGTGAGTGTAATAGTCGAGTCCACGAACGAGTTGTGGGTTTTCTTCGTAAGGAACTTTGAGTTCATCTAAAAATTCTTTCACAAGCTGATAATGCTCTTTGGTTTCCTCACTCATTACATGGTCGAACTTTGGCGCCATTGAAGCTAAAATCTGACAGTCTTCCTCTTTACAGTCCAGAAGTCTTAGGGGATTTTTATGAAGTCGTTTTTGACAATCAGCACATAAGCTTCGCTCTTTGCCAGTGTAAAAATTCACCAAATCTTCATGGAATTTTTTACGATCTTCAGGACCACCAATAGTGTTGATCTGAAGTTTTAGTCGATCTGCAATGCCAAGATCTTGATTGATCTTGTGGGCGAGGTAAATGATTTGTGCATCCACCGCTGGATCTTGCTCTCCAATTACCTCAAATCCCAATTGGTGAAATTGACGATAGCGACCTTTCTGAGGACGACTGTATCGGAAAAAAGGTTCAAAATAGTAAAGTTCAACAGGCTGTGGCAGTTGGTGCATACCGTGCTGTAAATAAGCTCGTACGGCGCCAGCGGTTCCTTCAGGGCGCAGAGCCATCCGCTTACCGCTTTTGCTCTCAAAAACAAACATTTCCTTCTCCACAATATCCGTCGCTTCCCCCAAGCTATGAGTAAAAACATCCACATTCTCAAACATGGGCGTGCTGATACGGCGAAAGCCCGCTTCACGACAGCGATGTCGAACCACCTTTTTTATAAATGAAAAATAAAGGTGATCATCAGGAAGAATGTCGTGAGTGCCTTTCGAACTTTGATACTTTGGAGAGCTCATAGATTGAAAAATTAAGGAAATTAATCACTAACTATTACCATATCATAAAATGTATATGTGTACAACATAATGCATTAGAACTCATATCCTACATTTCAAAATAAGATAGGTGAGCTTGAAAAAGAATGAGTGCACGTAGTACCGACGCTGCTTTGGGTCTTGTACAAAGTTGCGAACCTTGGGCTTTGCTCAAGGTCCAACTGGGCCCCAAAGTTAGGCGGGACGAAGTTAAGCGAATTTTTTGTAGAGCGAAAACACTTGTTTGGAAAGGCCGAAGACTTTTTGGAAAAGTTTTCGGTTTATTTTACATCCCTCGCCAACACCAACCCATCTAATCGCGGCTCCCAAGCTATCCCTTTTTTAAGGGCGTAAAGCCTTGATGACTCGAAGAGGGGAATTCCAATAAGATCCTTATCCACTAGTTCCATAATCTGTTGCAGTGTCTGAAGGCGGATTTCGGGATTGAGTTCCTGACGGCTTTTTTCAATCAGCTTATTCACAAACACATTCTTATAGCGCCCATTATTAAATTCACCTTCGCTATGAATAAAATTATCTAAAAAGTCACCTGCATCTCCATTTTCCGCCTGCCAGCCAATCACAAAAAGCTGAGATTCATTATTTTTAATACGATCTAAAAGCTCCTCAGGGGGAATCACGTTGTCCTCTACCAAGAAGCCAGCATCCAAAAGCTGTTTTTTTACATAATCGGTAAGTGTTCGATAGGTGGCTAAGGAATCAAGGGTAATTTTTTTACGTTGCTCACCAAATAGATTCTTCGCTCGTTTTTCTTCTGAGAATTCAGGAGCAGATATAGTGGGATTGTACCCAAAAACTCCAGGGGCAATGAATTGGGAAACCTGACGTACAAAGTCGTTGCCAATTTCTTCAATACGGTCAGGATTAAAAATGGTTTGAATGGCTTCGCGAATCGATCGATCAGCAAGAAGGGAATCATCCAGCTTGAACATCATAAAATTAACCTCCAAGCTATAACTGGTCTTCACCTGCTCTTGAGGTAGGTTGAGTGCTTGATCACGTGGAACGGCAACGAGAATATCAATTAAATCTTTTTCAAAATCAGTTTGTCGTTGGTTTTTATTCTTAACAACCGTGTAATTCACATTCTTATAAATAGGCATTCGCCCCCAATAATCCATGTAGGCTGAAAGAGAAAGCTTACTACCCTTTTCCCAGATCTCTACACGATAAGGTCCAGTCCCCATTTGCTCCTTGGGAGAAATAAAGAATTTAGTTAATTTTGAAAGAATCAAAGGGTCTGATTCTTTGGTAATAATTTGAATTGAAAAAGGGTCGATAATTTTAATTTCATCAATAGTGCTCAGTAAGCTTTCCATCTGGCTGCCTCCATTCTTAAGAGCATTATCAAAACTACTGACGACACTATCGGCATCAAAAGGGGTTCCATCATGAAAAGTAACGTTTTTGCGAAGTTTGAATTCCCAAATCGTTGGATCTAAATTTCCCCAAGAAACCGCCAAAGCAGGGGTTATTCTTAGATTTCGGTCAAAACCAACTAGCCCTTCGTAAATATTAGCCGTTCGAATCTGATTATTAAGATTCAGACTGTGCTGAGAAAGATTGGTCGCAGGGGTATTGAGAACAATCTCAAGAGTGCCACTTTCAAAACGTTGAGGTCCAAGGATTTTATTCGGAAGAGTGGTAAAGAAAAAACCCTTATTCAAAAAAACAATAAGGGCGGCAAGAATGAGGAACCCGATAAAATAATCTTTTTTTGTCATTTTAATTACTAATATTTTATTTAAAAACCCCGATAGGTTATCGGGGCTTATTATATCTAAGTAAGGAGTGTCTGTCGACCTTAAGCAACAGGTGGAGCTTGAGGTGTCTCAGCTACGACAGGCTCACTGCTTTCAGCAGGTGCAGGTTCAGCAGGAGCTTCCGCCACAGGTGCTTCAGGAGCAGGTGCAGGTTCAGCAGGAGCTTCCGCCACAGGTGCTTCAGGAGCAGGTGCAGGTTCAGCAGGTGCTTCCGCTACAGGTGCTTCAGGAGCAGGTGCAGGTTCAGCAGGTGCTTCCGCTACAGGTGCTTCCGCTACAGGTGCAGGTTCAGCAGGAGCTTCCGCTACAGGTGCTTCAGGAGCAGGTGCAGGTTCAGCAGGAGCTTCCGCTACAGGTGCTTCAGGAGCAGGTGCCGCCGCTGGCGTTATTGGAGTCGCTGGTGCAGCAGAAACACTATTGCCAAGGGCTAATTTTGCCTCTTCAAGGCTATCATGAATATTAATAATTTGAGTAATTCCTACTACTTTTAAAATATCAAGAATATTGGCACGGGGACGAGCGATTACCACTTGCCCTCCTTTTCCTGCAACACGAGAATACCAATCAGTTACATATCCAATTGATTTTGAGTTCATATAGGCTAGTTCAGAAAAATCCAAAAGTAGATAAGGGGTTTCGCTCCCATCAATCACTTGATAGATTTTTTTAGCCTCTTCATCCACATTGGTTTCATCCAACTGACCTACAAAGCCGATTACCTTAATAGGTTTTCCGTTTGCGTCTTCGTCCTGAATAGTAATTTGAACTTCTGCCATTTTTCTTTTGTTTTAAGTGTTATAAATTGTAAATTGATTCAAAGATCTGAGATCTCAGATCAGAAATATTAAAGTTGTTCTCCTTCTTCTAGATACTTAACAACATGAACGGTCAATCCCCCTTGTTCATTATCAATAAATTCCAGAACGTCCGTCCAGTTGGACACAATCTGAGCAAGACCACGACCACGAATGGAGGTCATTTGAGTGGGATCCATATTTTTTCTTTCCTCAATAAGAGCAGTCATTTCTTGGGCTGATTTTTTACTAGACCCTGTTCCGGTATCTTCAGCAAAAATTTCAATGCTTTTGCCTTTTTGGCTAACAAAGGTAATTTTTACATCCTTTCCAGCGGCAGAACCAAATTCAATCGCATTGTTGACCAGTTCATCAACCACAGACTGAAAACGAAAAGCCCATTGCTCTGAAAATCCCGTCATATTTCGAACCACGTTCATTGTAAAATCACGAAGTCCAGATATGAAATAGGCATTTGTTGGAATAATGATTGAAATTTTTATAGGCACTTCTCCTTCGGCGTTAGTCTTATTGATCACACTTTGGTCTTCCGGATGCGTTGCATCAGGAGCAGGTGCACTAACTGGAGTAGGAGGGGCTGCCTGTGGGGTGGTATCTCCATCCATAATTAAATGTTTTTAACTTTTCTATTTATTTTATCATTTTTTCCCCAAAATATCAAGGGGTTTCACTGGTTTTTGGTGCTTTTAGGCTGGCTTTATTCGGATTCCAAAACACCTCCGGATATCAATCTTAAGTTTTCAGGGGGCCAAAGAACAATTAAAACACGTCCACTAATATTTTCTTCGCTGATATAGGGAGTATAAGTCTCATCAATGGGAGAAAACCAATGTCGGGAGTCATTACTGTGATTACGATTGTCTCCTAGTGCGAAATAGTGACCCTCAGGAACCTTAAATTCATTTTCACCAGGGGTTTTTTTGAAATAAGTATGAAATCTATTCTCCTCATTTAAATAAACTTCATCCAGCTCTACAAATTCATCACCTTCAAGTGCTTTTAAATAAGTTCGCCCATTTTCAATACGGATAATATCTCCAGGAATTCCGACAATCCTTTTAACAAAAAATTCTGGCCCTGTGGAATTATAAATTCTTAAAGAATATTTCTCGTTAGGGCGACCCTGAATAGCAATAGCTTTTTGGTCAATTTCATTGTCACTAACTAATTTCTTAGTCGATTGGTTCCAGCTTAGGTCAGCAGACACTCCATCGTCCTTTTGTCCGCTAGACTGAAAATAGATCAAGTCATTTTCACGAACTCTATCTTGGCAGAACCACAAGCGTCGCACGAGTTCGTTCTGACAATAAAATACCTTTTTATCTGCTTGTAAATTGCTGATATCAAGCATTCCTAACCCTTGGTCATCTGTATTAACCGTTTCATTGAATTTATAGGAATATTTATTGGTAATTGGTGGGAGAAAAACAATAGGATCACCGCGACTGGGTTCCCCAAGATGGTAACTGAGCTTGTCGATTAAAATAAATTCATCATTATGAAGCGTATCAGCCATAGAAGACCCGATCACGCGAAAGGGAGAAATAAGAAAGGTTCGAATAAGGACAACTAAAACAATAATAACAACTGCATTGTAAAGAATATCAGCCATAAAGAGGCCAAATTCCTTCAACGGGCGCTTAAAATAATTTTTGTGATTTGGCTTTTTATGCATTTTCATACGGGGAAATTAACGCCCATAAAGATTAAAGGGATTTTAAGTTATTTACAAGGTTTTTCATTTTTGCAATAATGGGAGCGAAAATAAAAATAAAAATGATCATCGATAAAATTATATTTGCAAAGCATCTCGAGGAAGGGGAGAAAATCCTCTATTCAGTGCACAAGCATTGGGTTGAAATGGTGAAATCAGGAATAGAGGTGGGCTTTTTCGGGCTTCTCCTCCCATGGACACTGTACCTAATTGGGTTCAATACTGAATTGTTCTTTTGGGTGGCGGTGCTTTGGTCAGTTTTTGCCTATATCCGTTTTATGTACGTTTTGATTGATTGGTATTCAGACACGTGGCTGATAACCACGATGAGTATCATCACCATCGAGTGGAAAGGGGTTTTTAGTAACAATGCGGCTCGTCTTGGATATGAAGATGTAGAAGGGGCGGCTTATGAGATTAAGGGGTTTTGGGGCACGATCCTTCGCTATGGATGCATGACACTTCGTGTAATGTCAGGGTCTCATGCTCAGCTTAAAAATGTTGCCAATCCTAAAAAAGCCGAATTGGCGATAGCTCGCTTTCAAGATCAGTTTTTGAACGATCGGAATATGCAAGACACCGATAGTCTAAAAGCCCTTCTTTCTAGCTTAGTCGCTCATCATAACCGAAATAAATAAATCGCCCAGTGGCAGCGATTCCCAATGCCTCCAAAAACAAAAATAAAAAACAAAAATGAAAATTTTCCTAATTATTGTGACAGCATTTGTCACAATTGATGTCCTGATTGTCTCTTATGTCATCTGGCGTCGATCACGAAAAAAAATACCAGAAAAAGAACTTCAAAAAGTTCAAAAGACATGGAAGGCGATTATTCGTCAAAAAGATAAGAAGCATGCCATTTTAGATGCGGATAAATTGCTGGATCACGCATTGTATTTACATGGATATAGAGGGAGTTTAGGAGGGAAGCTAAAAAAAGCAACTCCGCTTTTTAAAAATATAAATAAAGTGTGGGCCGCTCATAAAATAAGAAACAATATTGCCCATCAAATCAATTACGATGTGGATGAAAAAACATACCGAAATACCATGATGACCTTTAAACAGGCTTTTCGTGATTTAAAAATGTTCAAATAGTAATTCTATGATTCTTGGTATTACAGGCATCAGTGGCTCAGGAAAACACACGGCGGCTCAAGCCCTCAAAAAAAGAGGGTGGGTGGTTTTGGATGCAGATAAAATTGCTCATAATTCTTATCGACCCTATACGAGTGTTTGGAAGGGGGTTGTAAAAGAGTTTGGAGAAGGGGTTTTAAATGAAAATGATACAATTAACCGTGTTAAATTGGGTAAAATTGTGTTTAATGCGGCAGATCCAGAGGGGGCTAAGTCCGCCCTAGAAAAACTCAATAAAATAACGCACCCTTACGTAAAACGAAAGATAAAAGACACCATTCATCGTTATTTTCGCAGAGGGTCTAATATCGCAGTGGTAGTGGCTCTTTGGGAGGGGCTAAAGCTCAGGACTTACTGCGAGAAAATGTTGCTAATTAAGGCTAAACCCGAGCTTAGAATGTACCGAACGCAAAAACGTGATGGAATTTCAGAAGAAACTTATCAAATGCGTATCAGAAGCCAAACAGAGCCAAAAGATCCTCATTTTGCCATTGAAAACAGTGGAGGAATGAAGGAATTTACAGAAGCTGTTAGTACCTTGGCAGAAAAGTTAGAATCAGTAAAATAACTCATTTTTTCAATAAAGAATAAAAAATAGTTGACAAAAAGCGCAAAAATCATTATGATAATCACCTTTTTGTTAACCCCCTCTGCATGTCGAGCAAGAAAAGTCCAAATTCATCCCCTTCTTTTGGGAGATCGGACGTACCAGAGCCGAAATTGGTAGGAAGTTCAAAATCAAAGCCCTTAAGTGATATGAATCGGGTCGAGGTGGAGAATTATATTGTTGGTCTGGAAAGAGTGGTCGATATTTATAAAGGAACAGATCGCACTGTCGCTAAGGGTAATTTAGATAAAGTCAGACAATATTATCTGGATCGTTTTGAGGAAGAGGATGAGGAGTTGACATCAGCCCCATCTGGAGAATCTTCTGATGATGTTTTTGTAGACTTAGAGGATATAGATTTTGAGCTCGATGCTGGTGGGGATATTTTTGGAAACTCGACACTATCCACATCACCTTCTGCCCCTGAGAATACTTTGGATTACGATGAAATTGTGGATTATAAGGGGGAAAGTAAGAGAATAAGAGATTTAGATGAAGACGTTATTTATACCCTTGAGGACTTGGAAAAAAATCGAGCTGAAATGGAGGAGGATCAATATGACTTTTTAAGACAGTTGATAATGAGCGGGCAAATGCTAACCCAGAAGCCCGATGAGCAAGACCCTCTTAAAATGCAGGCGAAAATGGACGCTGCACGGCAGCAGGATGAAAAAAACAAGAAAGAACATTGTTTAAGTTTTTTTATGCGGCCCGATGAGGATCCAAGAAGCTTAAAAAGAAAAATTACCGCTTTTCAGGAGATACTGACCGAAGGTGAAGTAGGTGACATTGGTCCATTTGATCTGTTAAAAAAAGAGGGAAAAATATGGATTGTTTTCAAAAATGAAGGAATGGGAATTGAATTGGAGGAGAGTCATGTTGTTCTTTGGATCAAGTTAATGAATAGCGTGGGGAGCATGGGGGCATTAAGGACAGTAGAGGAGGTTAGAAGTGCAGGTGGGGAAAGTATATTGTCAAAAATTAAGAATTTACCTAAAACTAAATCAGATGAAATTTTAGTAAAAGGCAGTGCTTCAGAGGTCTCTAGGCATATTACTCAGGAGATTGAAACCAGTGGGGATTTAGTTTTGCAGAAAGAGATCAAAGCGATGGACGACTATCAGGATCGATTGGATGAGACAAAAGAAGCGGTTGAAAAAGGGGGATTTCAAATTCCTCATTTGGATGCTTTTGTTGATTTAGGAGGAAAAATAGGAGAAGAGGATCGATTTGGAATGAGGCCTGTGGAGTATGAGGGGAAGTTTAACTTTATCGATCGAAACAACATGTCAGTTTATGCTTCGAATTTTGATGACTGGTTTGATGAAATCGGAGCATTCAAACTTCAGACACTGAATACGGGCTTGAATTTAAAAAGCGTTACTGCCCTCGTTAAACATCAGGGGGAATTTAAATTTTTAGAAAGTGATGGAACCTTATATAAATTAGATGAACAAAAAATACTCATTGAGGACGCCAGTGTGTTTGATGAGGTTGGCTTGGAGGATCAGTACGGATTAAGATGTGTGAAGTGGAATGGCCTTTATAATTTTGTCGATTCAAAAAATAGAATTTTAAGCTCGGAGAAATGGTTCAGTGAAGTGAGTCCTTTTAGATCGGTTGCCATCCCAAGATTAGCGGAGTCGGAATCAAAAATGCCAATTTCTCTAGTTAAGGTGGATGGTGAAATGCACTTTTTTATTCCGTCAGGAAGACTCCATACTCCTTCATTTGATGAGCTTAAAGAATACTTCAAATCAGAAGGAGCTGAAGAAGGCGCTTGGAGCAAGATCGAATTTATTAATCCTGAAACCGAGCCTCCTCAAATGATTTATTTAGACAGCTTTAGCCGACGCTTAAGAGCGCGTTCAGAACGACATCAAGATGATTTAGAGCGGGCTAATGCATTTGCTAAATTGGCTGATGACATCGATAGTTTAGAAGGACATCAGGATGCACGGCTGGACTGGGGAATTGCCCTTTTAATTATTAAGGAGAAGCTTCAAGATTCAACTCTTCCCGCTTACGACAAAAGACATTTTTTATTTGAACTCAACTCAGTGGCGATGGCTGCCAATGTTCAGTCGGAAGAATTCAGCCCATCAGAAATCGATCGTTACAAATGGCAAGAATGCGGAACATTCGATGGGGGGATGGTTGTTAATGTTGAAACCGAAGAGGGTACTCAATCCACACTCACCGACTTTGATGGTAACCTGCTTTATCCGGAGGGTCAGTTCTTTGAATATATTGGTCCTTTTACAGGAAATTTGGCGGTCGTGAGAAAGAAAGGAAAATACAATTTTATTAATCGAGCTGATGGAAAATTATTAGTCGATGGCAGGTGGTTCGATGAAGCTCACGAATTTCATGCGGGACTATCACGTGTTCGCACAGGAAATCGTTGGAATTTTATCCATTGTAACAATGGCCTGATCAGTGAAAGAGGTTATGAAAATGCAAAAGACTTCAATAATAAAACAGGGCAGGCAGAAGTATATATAAATGGAATGTGGATCAGTATTGACCAGAACGGAGCGAGCATGATGTCCGTAATGACGCGTATGTTTGCAAGCTTCAGAAGAAGAAAGAAAACAGGCGATATTCCATCCGTTTTAAATTTAAGAGAAGAAGGAGGAGAAGATATTTTAAGGGCTCCGTTGCCATTGAACCGTCGAATCCATGTGGTTTTTAGCGAATTGCTAAAAGAATTTCCAAAAAATGCCTTTAAAATCACTCAGCTATTTGGTTATTTTAAAGCAGATATAGATGGAGCAATAAAGACAGGGGAGAAGGTGAATATAATTACTTTAAATGGAATTTTGATGAGTCGAATAAGTCAATTCAAACTCCCTGAAGCTCTTAAGAAAAGATTGAGAAGTTTCGTTGCAAGGATGGATAATGAGGATTTTAACGGAAAGGAAATGCCAAAATTACCAGTTGATTTTTTATCTATTTTTAAAGAAGTTTTAAATAGCTGTAGTCATCAGGAAGAAGGAAGGCTTTTGAGGTTACTTCGTCGAATGGAGTTAAGAATAAGCAGGGTGAGTTGTTTGGATAAAAAAGAGGTATTTAAGGTATCGATGGAAATGGAGCAGTTGATTAAGAATTCTAAATTGGAGGACAAAACGAAAAGGAAAGTGAAGCATTTAATGTGGTCAGTTATGAATAATGAAGGGGTTTATTTTAAAGGAGGAGGGTCTATTGTTAAACATAGACCAAAAACGTTGGCAGCAAAAGGGTCTCAAAGAGTCATTAGAAAAGCGATCAAGAGAGATCTAAGCCGGTTAGTAGGGAATCCAGTGACTTATTTCCGTAACGTTTGTGAGCTTGCAGAAGCAGGTAGATGGAGTGAAGCTCAATGGAGATATGAAAAGCTAATGGAGGCACGGCCTGATTATAAATTTAAGCAAATTAAACTCGCGACATTATTAAATGAATGTTTCAATAAAAAAAGAATGGAAATGGAGGCTTTGTCACAATGGGAAAGCGAGCTATTGAAAGGTGAATTAGTTGAAATACGAAAATTCATGCTTCAAGTTTACTCAGCAGCACAAAAAAGACAGCCAAAAAATGCCGATATTTGCTTTAATTTAGGGTTAATAAAAGAAGATATGGCGAGCGCAAAAGACAATTGGCTCAGAAAGCTCTTTGTTGTACAGCCTGAACAAAAAGAAGCGAAAGAGCTTCTTGTACGAGCGTCACAGTTAAGGTCAGGAAGTGAAGAGATTCAAGAGAAAAGAAAAAGCATTTCTCGTATGATTTTCGGAAGGCGCTTCCGACTTGCTGTTTTGGTAACGCTAGGCCTTTCGGCTGCAGCAGTCACAAACTATAAGCCTGCGAATGATTTATATCAAAAATGGGAACAGTCCCAATACAATCCATTTAGAACAGGCGATTCAAATGGGAAAAAAAGCAATAAATAAGCTTAGTTGATTTATGAAAATTCCTCCAAGAAAACCATCATTTTTCGACAAAGACTCAGCCGACAGTAGTAGGTTGAGAGATTTGGTTCACTACATCAACACGCTTATCCTTGAGGGCGGCTCATCAGATAAGTCTATTTCAGAAAGACTGGTCTTATTGGTAAAAAATGCTTATATTCCAGATTCAGTAAAAGAAAAATTGGAACAATTTTACCAAGATCAGGAGGGTGAAAGTTCACTTTTGGTCAGTGATATGCGATCGGGTCAATTGCTAGGCTTATGTACAAATGAAGAACAAAGAGGGGTTTTAAAAGATTTAATTCATTATTTGAACTCATTTGTTCAAAGAAGGTCATCGTTAAAAGGGGGGAAAGGAGGGGGTACTCAGAAAAACGATATTCTCGCAATCACAGAGACGGACATACTGCATTGGAGAGTGGCCAATTTTTTCCGAATGAAGTTAAGACGATCTTTGCATCAGCCTTTCGATACGGAAGAGATCAGAAAAGAGCTCGATACCT